>JAJXYA010000219.1 GCA_021780795.1 Bacillota bacterium
TCCGATAAAAGATTTGTCGTAACTGATGCTATCTTTTTATCATGAATAACAGTAATAGTTACGCTATCCTCTGCATTGTATACATTTTGATGAATCTCCGAATTTGCAAAGCGAGTAAGTCCTTCTTCTTTACACATTATAGATACCATAGTGTAATAATTGCATTTACTTAAAACTTTATCTATTATTTCATATGCAGCTTCCTTATTTAACATCTTTAACACCTACCTTTACATTTCTAAATCTTGCAGGAGCTGTTCCATGACCCACATGAGCTGTCTGTCCAGGTTGTCCTTTTCCACAGTTTGGTGTACCGTAAAGTGTCCAATATTTTTCGTTACAAATTCCATCACAACTGCTCCAGAATTCTGGTGTTATTCCCGTATATATAGGATTTTTATAAATCTTCCCTGTAAGTTTTCCATTCTCTATTTTATAAGCTAGTTCTGTAGCAAACTGGAAGTTAACTCTCTTATCATCTATACTCCAACTCTTATTAGTGCATAAATATAAGCCTTCTTCTATACCTGCAAAAAGCTCATCTAATTCAAAAGTCCCTGGCATTAAACTAATATTAGTCATTCTTACTATAGGCATATTTTGCCACCCATCAGCTCTATTTGTACCATTAGATTTTTGATTGATTTTCACTGCGGTGTCTCTTGAAGAAATAAAATTCTTAAAGATGCCCTTGTCTATGATAACAGTCCTTTGAGCTTTAACTCCATCATCATCATATCCAAAAGAACCTAATCCCCTTGGTGATGTGCCATCTGCCACCACAGTAACAAGCTCTGAGCCATATTTAAAGTTTTTATTTAATTTATCAACAGTTACAAAACTCATACCTGCATAAGCAGCCTCTGACCCAAAAACCCTATCTAATTCTACAGGATGTCCTATACTTTCATGCACTTGAAGAGCTAACTGTGAACCGTCAATAACTATATCAAAACGGCCGCTTGGACACTCCTCTGCATTTACAATCATTTCTGCTTCTTTGCCAATACGTTCAGCATTCTCTACTAAGTTTAATGATTTAACATATTCATAACCAGCTGTAGCATGGTTCCCTCTAAAAGAATTAGGATAACTTCTTCCTTGAACATCATCATTACTTGAAGCTAAAGCTTCAATACCTGCACCTGACTCATATAAAGTTTGAGTTATATAGCTACCTTCTGTATCTGCGTAAATTTTTTCTTCCTTTTGAAAATCCATAGAAGCTGTAGTTTTAGATAAATTAGCTCCTTTTCTCATATTTTTTTCTGCCTTTAAAAGAAGTTCAATTTTTTCTGCTTTTGACACAGTAAAGGGATCGATTTCTATAGGTGTTACGTAATTATCCATCACTACATCTTTTTCTGCCATTCTTATTTTTTCTGTCTGAATCATTCTACTAGCTTTTGCCAGTTCCAGTGCATACAATGCTGTTTCTTCTAATCTATTTAAGTCCTGAGTACTAGAAAAACCTAAGGAACCATCTAATATTACCCTAATACCTACTCCCTTACTTCTCGTGTTAGAAATACTCTGAACTTTTAAATCCTCAGTAGAAATGTTTTCTGACATTCGATCAACCATTCTTATATCTGCATAGTCAACACCTTTTTCTTTTAACATGTCTAATGTTTTTATTATCTCTGTTTTCAAATTATAGCCCCCTTTATATTTATCTAGAATAAGGCATCTTTTAAAATAACTTTCAGTATGTAGTTCATTTTTTTCAGATGCCTAAAAAACACCTCATAAAATTAACCTTTATTTTATATTCTATATTAAACTTTAGAACCTTTTGTATTTTTACAATATTTCCATTAATTTGAATACATTGTATTATTATATTCATTGTAAATTATCCTATGATACCAAAACTTCTATTCTTACCATACTCACCTATTAATTTTATAATATGCGCACTATTTGAAACTTAAGTCATTAATATTACATCACAATAGATAATAATTGACTAATATATAGATTAAAATATAAAAATATGATAACATTAATATAAAATAACTATGAAATTATAAGGGGTATGAAAATATGACAACAGAAGGTAAAGTTTTAGTTGCACAAGGTGGAGGTCCAACTGCCGTTATTAATCAATCCTTGGTTGGTGCTGTGCTAGAAGCAAGAAAATTTGCGCAGGTAACAAAAGTCTATGGAGCTATAAATGGAGTAAATGGAATTATTAACGAAAATTTCTATGATTTATCCCGTGAAACAACTCATAACCTAGAGCAGGTGGCTATGACTCCATCATCAGCACTTTTATCTACAAGGGACAAGCCTGATGAAAAATATTGTAGGGAAATATTCAGTGCTCTTAAAGCTCACGATATAAGATATTTCTTTTACATTGGAGGCAATGATTCATCAGATACAGTTAGAATAGTAAACCAGCAAGCTAAAATGTCAGATTACGAGCTTAGAGCAATTCATATACCCAAAACCATAGATAATGACTTGATGGTTAATGATCACACTCCTGGATATGGCTCTGCAGCTAAATATATAACCAATGCATTTATTGGAGCTAACCTTGATAATAGGGCATTACCAGGAATATATATTGGGATAGTAATGGGACGTCATGCAGGATTTTTGACAGCAGCATCAGCCTTAGCTAAAAAGTACGAAGATGATGGTCCACATTTAATATATTTGCCAGAAAGAGTTTTTAGCATGGATCAATTTTTAAGTGATGTAAAAAATGTTTATGATAAATATGGAAGATGTGTAATTGCTGTTTCAGAAGGTATTCAAGATGAAAAAGGGGTGCCAATTATTTCAAAGCTTATGGAAAGAGTAGAAAAAGATGCTCATGGAAACATACAGCTTTCAGGAACAGGCGCATTAGGTGATCTTTTATGCAATTACATCAGGAATAATCTAAATATTAAAAGAGTTAGATCTGATACCTTCGGATATCCTCAAAGATGTTTTATGGGATGTGTCTCAGATGTAGATAGGAATGAAGCTAGAGAAGTAGGAGAAAAAGCTGCACAGTTTGCACTGTGGGATAACGTTGACGGTTCAATTACTATACATAGAACAGGTAATTACTCAGTAGATTATAGGCTTACTCCTCTAGAAGCAGTAGCAGGTAAAACAAAGGTAATGCCAGCTGATTTTATTAATAGTGCATGTAATAATGTAACTGATGCATTTTTAAATTATGCTAGGCCTCTATTAGGTTCTGACATGCATTATGCACACAGACTTAGAGCCCCTAAAGTACCGAAAATTTTAGACAAATAGACTAGGGTATTTAAACTGTCCACAATAGATTGAAAGTAAAAAACACCAAATACAATATTTCTTGGGAAAGTAAAAATATTGCTCCAAACAAAAAAGTTCCAGTTTATGTTATATCTCCTAAGGTCATAACATAAACCGGAGCTTTTATTTTGCTATAGCTTGACCATTTAACAAAGGTTGTTAAATGCTACTACCTTTCTTTACCCATAAAGAATATCGCCAGAGTTCCTGGTCCTCCGTGAGTACCAATAACGGGACCTGTAAAGTTTATTATTACATCTTTTACTTTAATTTCTTTTAGAATGTCTCCCTTTAGCTTAAGTG
The DNA here is from genome assembly GCA_021780795.1 of Bacillota bacterium. The sequence goes on from JAJXYA010000219.1 coordinate 3,589, forward strand.
CTTCTTCAAAACAATCGCCATGACATATTGCAATGACTTGCTCTTCTGGATTTTCAATTCTTTGTATAATAGTTTCTGCAAGCTTAGCTATTGAGCCTTTTCTTCCCTTAATCTTTAACAGAGACATAACTTTTCCTTCACTATCTATAGTTAATAGAGGTTTAATATGCAAAGCTATGCCAAGAATGGCGGCGGTTGAAGATATCCGTCCACCTCTTTTTACATGATTTAAATCATCTACAGTTATATAAGTGTTAAGCTTCTGTTTATGTTCTTCAATATAACTGGCAATATCTTTAAGTGTCTTTCCTGCTTCCTTCATCTCAATAGCCTTCATAACCATTAGCCCCTGTCCAAGCGAAGCAGTCAATGTATTTATAATTTCTATATTCACTTCATGATTTTCATCTAATACCATTTTCTTAGCTATTGTAGCACTATTTTCAGTACCACTTAAGCCATTTGAAACACAAATATACAGTATGTCCTTCTGTTTGTCTGCTATATCTCTAAATTTCTTATAAAACTCTTCCACACTTGGCTGGGAGGTAAATGGTGTTGCCCCTTTTCTCAAATCATCAAAAAACTTTTTATGAGATAAGCTTTGGCCAAAATCATCCTTATATTCATTTCCATTATAGCTGCAACTTAAGCTGGCAAATTCAATTCCCTTTTCCTTAATATACTCTATTGGCAAGTCACTGCATGAGTCAGTAAAGATCTGAAAATCCTTCATAATAATAGCCCATCCTTCCCAAAGGTTATTTTTACATTATTAGGATAATATTATCATATGGAATTATGCTTTACAACTTAATTATATGGATGTCTATTGTAAAATTCACTTTAACATGTATGTTTTTAGGTATAAAAATAAGCCCTAAAAACCGTATGTCTTAAGGACTTAAATCAAACTATATTTATATCTTAACCTTAGTAATTAATCTTTCCAAATAAACCGACTTTAACTGTTTACTTGCCATGGCCTGTTTAACAGGTGGAAGCCTTAAAATTGCAGAAAGCACCGCTGCCATAGCTCTGTGACTTCCCAAAGCTTGATTATCAAAAATTAAATTTTGAAGAGTTCCTTTTTCTATTGCCATGAGCACTACCCTATGTACTGAATTTACTGGAGTTATAATCTTTTCCTTGCGACTTTCTAAGTGCATACTCTTCTTAAAGCAAGACCTTACACAAACACCACAACCAAGACAGATGTCCTCATTTATGGTGACTCCAGCATCAGTCTTTTCTATTGCTCCTATAGGGCAAGCTTTCACACATCTTCCACAGCTGTTACAGCTTTCTTCATTTACTTTAGGAATAAAGGCTGTTGTTTGAACTGGATGAAGCATACCAAACTTACGTGCTGCTACCATTGCTTCACAGCAACATCCACAGCAATTACATATGAAGGAAACTCCTTCTCTAACATTTTCTCCACACTGAACTAAATTATTTTCATAAGCCTGATGCAGGAGCTCAATTCCTTCAGATACCTCAACTTGCCTAGCATATTTATGCTTAATTAATGAGGAAGCTGTCCCATTGAAAGTCATACAAATATCTGTAGGTGCATCACAAGCTTTTCCTACATGCTGCATTTTATGTCTACAATAACAGGTACTTATGCCAATATGTGAAGCGGTTTTTATAATGTGGCTGGACCTTTGAAAGTCTAGTATCTGTACCTCATTGTCATTAGTAAGAACCTCTTCTTGAACAAACACTCTTCCAAGTCTAGTATCTGTACTAAAAAATAGCTGTTTTACAAAATCCTCTTCAATGTTTAAATATTGATAATAAAGCTCACCAAGAAGTTTTTGATTGACATCTCCTCTTGTTCTCATCATAGAAAATTCAAAAAAACCCGCCATAGGAGGAGGAAGAATATATTCTTGCGTGCCAGCGTGATCAATATCTAAAAGTATTGCTCTGCTTGCAAGCTCATCTAATATTTTATGAGCAGCAGCTTCATCCATCTTCCATATCCTGCTTGCTGTTTTTACTGTGAAGGGTTTTATTGGAAGCTGTGCTACTAATGAAGCTTCCTTTTCACTAAATAAAATCCCTAATATCTTATAGAGAGTTTCTGATGGAGGTGCCCCTTGAGGGAATCTGTTTATTCTATCTTCTAAGCTTTTATATGCTGACTTACCGACTATATGAGACATTATCTCACCACCTATTGTTTTATTCTCTCAATATACCATAGGATTAATTATTTGTAAATATTTTACTTTTAATGCACCTATCTATCAAATATATATGAATTTATTACTGCTAAATACTCCCGAACATAGCAAGTAGGCACTAGCATTGGATGAAGTGGTGCCGGATATCCATATACCTTTAATCCCTGCCTTTGTGCTAAAAATTTAGCTCTGAACATATGAAAATTATTTGTTACAATAGTTACTTCTATGTTTTCTTTTTTATCTAATTTTTCTAAAATCTCTGTTGTGAATTTCATATTTTCTAAAGTGTTAGTTGATCTTTCTTCTTTTATTATCTGCCCCTTTGCTACTCCATGTTCTATTAAAAATCTCTCCATAGCCTCCGCTTCAGTAATACTTTCACCAGGGCCTCGTCCACCAGAAACTACTATCTTAACCTTAGGATTCACTTCGATATATTCTAAGCTAGCATAAAGCCGTTGATAAAGCGCCGTTGAAGGAACTTCGCCTCTAAGTCCTGCCCCTAAAATCACTAGATAGTCACTTTTTCCTCTATGCTTTGATATAGCTGATTGAATTATTAATGCTTCAATAAATACAAAAGAGGCTAGCCCTATAAAAAAACATATTTTTATTGCTATTCGAGCCTTACCTGGTCTAATTATAATATATTCTGTTTTACTTCTTCGCTTAATTAATCCTAGTGCTATTAATAATACTCCCAGCCCAAGATAAAACTGTGCAAAAGTTACTATTCCTCCAAATATAATTGTTCCTAGAAAATAGATTTCACATAACAAACCCAAAACTATGTATACATTGCCCTTATTTTTCATAACTCCTCCTAGTCTCTCTGTTGGTAGATAATAATTTCACTTATATAATATCATTATTTTTTATATAAAAGATATCATATTTGTAATAATTTTACTTAAGGTTTTAAAATTCTTTATATTTAAGATATTATAACTTCATGGTAAATAAAAAAAGAATGCATTGTACAATTATTTTTAGTACCTTACACTCTTTTCATATACTTATAAAAAAGCTTCTTTTATCTAATCCACATTTTCAACTT
>JAJXYA010000108.1 GCA_021780795.1 Bacillota bacterium
GATCTAAATATATCATTTTAACTACTCCATAATTATAAACTGTATATTGTTTCTAGGGCTATTTCTATCATATTAGTAAAGGTATTTTGCCTTTCCTCAGCAGTAGTTAGCTCTCCTGTAACTAAATGGTCACTAACAGTCATTATGCCAAGAGCATCCACTTCAAACTTAGCTGCTATGGTATATAAAGCTGCTGCTTCCATTTCTACTGCTAGTACACCAAAATCAGCCCAAATTTTATATGCATCTTCCTTGTCTCCATAAAAGGTATCTGAACTTAAAATGTTTCCTACCTTTGGTTCTATACCCTTTGCAATGCTTACATCATATGCTTTCTTTAATAATTTAAAGCTGGCAGTAGGTGCATAGCTACAACCATTAAATCTTAGACTGTTTATATTAGAATCTGTAGATGCTGACATAGCAATAATTACATCCCTTACTTTAACTTCTTTCTTATAAGCACCACAAGTTCCGACTCTTATTAAATTTTTAACTCCATAGGACTGAATAAGCTCCGTTGCATAAATTGAAATAGACGGCATTCCCATTCCTGTTCCTTGGACTGATACTCTTTTTCCTTTATATGTACCAGTAAACCCGTACATTCCTCTTATTTCATTGTAACATATTACATCCTCCAAAAAATTTTCAGCTATGAATTTTGCTCTCATTGGGTCACCAGGAAGTAGTACGCTCTCTGCAATTTGATCTTCTTTTGCTCCTATATGAATACTCATTTTATTTCCCCCATTCTAATTTAAAATATCTTTAAGAAAACTTGTTCCATTTTCAAGTTTTTCTGTACTTAAAATTTCTGCTATGGTCTGCCCCATGTCTGCAAAGGTTGCTCTAGTTTTTAAGTTAACACCACTTTTTAGCTTTTCCCCATATCCAAGGAAAGGAACATATTCTCTAGTGTGATCTGTTCCTGGCACAGTTGGATCGCAGCCATGATCTGCAGTTATAAATAAAACATCCTCTTCCTTCATAGCGTTAACTATCTCTCCAAGTCTTACATCAAACTCTTCAAGACCTTTTCCATATGCTTTAAAGTCATTTCTATGTCCCCACTTCATGTCGAAATCAACAAGATTTGTATAAATTAAGCCTTTATTATCGCTCTTCATGTATTGTAAAGTTTTGCAAACTCCGTCCATATTATCTATTGTATGAACAGCTTCAGTAATTCCTTTTTTACAAAATATATCTTCAATTTTCCCTACTGCCATTACAGCTAACCCTTTATTTTTTATTTTATCTAACACCGTATCATATGGTGGCACTAACGAAAAATCTCTTCTATTAGGTGTTCTAACAAAGGCACCTTTTTCACCTTTAAATGGTCTTGCTATAACCCTAGCAACAGCATGTTTGCCAACTAAAATTTTTCTTGCTGCTTCACAAATTTTATATAGTTCTTCAACTGGCACTACTTCTTCATGGGCAGCTATTTGAAATACGCTATCTGCAGAAGTATATACAATTAGCTTGCCAGTTTTAATATGTTCTTCTCCTAATTCCTCTAATATAACCGTACCAGAAGCGGCTTTATTTCCTAAAGTGCCTCTATTTACTGAGCTTTCAAAAGCATCCATAATTTCTTTTGGAAAACCATTTGGATATGTTGGAAAGGGTTTATTTGAAATAATCCCCGCCATTTCCCAATGTCCTGTAGTTGTATCCTTGCCTCTCGATTTTTCAGCAAATCTTCCAAAAACTCCTTCTGGTTTTAAAACCTTTGATAAGCCTTTTATAGTATCTATATTTCCAAGGCCTATTTTCTCCATATTAGGAACTTTAAGTCCGCCTAGTTTTTTTGATACGTTGCCTATGGTATTGCAATTGTAGTCACCAAAATCTTTTGCATCTGGCATTTCTCCCATTCCTACACTGTCAAGTACAATCCAAATTACTCTGTTTATTTCTCCCATAGTAGTGCACCTCCACTTACTTTTGTATAATATTATAAATCAAAGGTAACTCATTCTTTTTTTCTTTTTCTATTAAATAATTTTCTAAAACATCTCTTTTAGCTTTTTCTATTTTTCCTTCATCATTTCCATGAATATATGCTATTGTTTCTCCTTTTAAAACCCAATCTCCTCTTTTTTTATTTAATACTATGCCTACTGCCAAATCAATCACATCATCTTTTACTTTTCTTCCTGCACCAAGTTCCATAGCAATAAGGCCAATTTTTTCTGAATTTATTTTATTGACATAGCCTTCTTTATTACTCTTAACTTCTGTTATATACTTTGCTTTTGGAAGCTCATAGTCAAAATCTCCACCTTGAGATACAATAAATTGTTTAAATTTAGCTAGAGCCGATCCATCGCCTATTGTTTTCATAAGTAGTTCTCTAGCTTCACTTGTATCTTTTGCTTTTTGAGATAGTACAACCATATAACTTCCAATCGTTAAACAAAGCTCTAATAAATCCTTTGGGCCATTACCTTTTAAGGTATCTATAGCTTCTTTTACTTCAAGCGCATTTCCTATGGCGTATCCAAGAGGCTGATCCATATCAGAAATTACAGCTACAGTATTTCTATTTACGCTTTCTCCTATATCTACCATAGCTTCTGCTAAAGCTTTAGCATCTTCATAAGTTTTCATAAAGGCTCCATCTCCAACCTTTACATCTAAAACAATTGCATCAGCACCTGCTGCTATCTTTTTACTCATAATACTGGAGGATATTAAAGATATGTTTTCAACGGTACCTGTTACATCTCTTAAAGCATATAATTTTTTATCTGCTGGAGCTAAATCTTTAGTTTGAGCCATAATCGCCAGTTTATTTTTACTTACATTTTCCAAAAACTTTTCTTTTGAAATTTCAACGGAGAAACCTTTAAAGGATTCCAATTTGTCTATCGTCCCACCTGTATGCCCAAGCCCTCTGCCAGACATCTTAGCTACTGGTATTCCAAGTGCTGCTACCATTGGCGTTAACACTAAAGAAGTTGTATCTCCTACACCTCCAGTACTGTGTTTATCAACTTTTATGCCTTCTATCATAGATAAATCTAAAATATCTCCTGAGTTAACCATAGCCATTGTTAAATCTGCCGTTTCTCTTTTATTCATTTTTTTAAAATAAATAGCCATCATTAATGAAGAAACTTGATAGTCTGGAATAATGCCTTTTGTATAACCATCTATGAAATAATTTATTTCCTCTTTAGTTAATTGTTCCCCATTCCTCTTTTTAATAATCAAATCATACATTCTCATATTAATTTACCTTGCTTTCTTCAATAATAGTAATTCCTGCGCTGGCTCCAATTCTATTTGCCCCCGCTTCTATCATAGCTTTAGCTGTGTTATAATCCCTTATACCTCCTGATGCTTTTACTCCAATGTCGTCTCCAACTGTTTCTCTCATAAGTTGCACATCCTTTATAGTGGCACCGCCTGTTGAAAAGCCTGTAGAAGTCTTCACGAAATCCGCTCCTGCTTCTTTTGCTATTGTGCAAGCTCTTACCTTTTCTTCATCTGTTAAAAGGCACGTCTCTATTATTACCTTTACAATTGCCTTCCCTTTTGCAACTTTTGTAACTGCTTCTATATCTTCCTTGACTACAGTATATTTTTTATCCTTAAGAGCACCAATATTTATAACCATATCTACTTCTTCTGCACCATTTTCCATTGCCTCTTTTGTTTCAAAGGCTTTAACTGCCTTTGTATTTGCTCCTAAAGGAAAACCTATTACAACGCAGGTTTTAACTCCACTACCTTTAAGCTCTTCGTGAACTAACTTTGTATAATATGGATTTACGCAAACCGATGCAAAACCGTATTCTTTTGCTTCTTTGCAAAGCTTTATTACTGCTGCTTCATCAGCCTCTGGTTTTAAAATAGTGTGGTCTATGTATTTTTCAAGATTCATTTATAATTCCCCTTTCAAATAATTGTGGAATAAATTATATTATTTATTCCATATAATCATCTACTCTTTCAACTATCAGTAATAAAAACATAACCTAGACATACTTAGAGTTTCGTGCATATCTAGGTTATAGATTACTATTCTTTTCTAAGTTTTTTTATTTTTTCTTTAATTATAAATCTTTTTTATCCGAAAAACCATTACTTAAATTTCTCCTTTTGAATAATATGTATATCAATGTTTCATACCATTATAGTATAATCTTATTATAATGTTAAACTTTGGAGTGATTGTTAAATGAATATTAAGTTTACGAATAAAATTTCAGTAGAAGACTATAATAATTTAAGAAGTTCTGCTGGATGGACTATTATAGACCCTAGTCAAGCACAAACTGGAATAAATAATTCCTTATATATAGTTACAGCAAAATGTTTGGAAAAATCTATAGGCTTAGTTAGGGTTGTTGGTGATGGAGGCTACATCTGTATGCTAGTTGACGTTATTGTTTTACCAGAATATCAAGGTAAAGGCATAGGAAGAAAGCTAATGGAAGCTGCTATGAATTACATTTATAGCAGCTTAAAGGAAGGACAAACTGTATATGTTAATCTTATGTCTGTCCATGGAAAAGAACCCTTTTATGAAAAATTTGGATTTACCAAAAGACCTATTGGAAATTTAGGGAGTGGAATGACTCAATGGATTACTAAAAATTAATTACAACTCTTTATTTTCATAAATTATACTTGAAATATAAAAGGATAATATAAAAATGATTAAAGCTACAAATGGAGAAAAAATGAGTATATTATAAATACTTTTTTCACTAGGTACTGCTATATTCATTGATTTTGCAATTAAAACTAATCCAAAAGGTATTGCAAATACAACAACTAACAATAGCCTAGCTTTTTCTAGTCCAAATTTATATACTAAAGGAAGTAAAATACTAACTAGAACAAAGCCGATAACTAATATAGCTAATATAGCTATTAAGTCTTCGTTAGTTACTTGCACCTTTTTTATTAACCTTATTATTATAGTCAAAATCAATGTTATAATTGAGCCTGATAAAATATAGATCGCAGTAGAAACGTATTTTGCAAATACTATATTTTTTCTTGATATTGGCATAGATAATGCATACTTATCCCATTTTACTGCATCGTCATAAGCTATAGTAGTTAACACTATCATTGAGAAAGACAATATTATCATTCCAGCAAGAAAAGACATATTGTTGTAAATTGTACAAAAAACAGAATAAAATATTACTATCATAAATATTGTTTTCATATATTTTTTTGTTATATAAAAATCCTTTATTACTAATCCTAACATTTTATCCCTTCCTTAACGTAAAATAAAAGTATTTCTTCTAGACTAACTTTTTGTTTTACAAAATTGTTGTATTTATTTTTATTGTATTGGTTTATATGAATCATTAATTCATATCCAAAAGCATTTTTTCTTTTACCAATTATATCATGCTTATCTATCATCTCGTAATCTGACAAACTACATTTTATAATTAAATAATTTTCTATTAGATCATCCTTCTCTGCACTTAACAAAATTTCACCATTATGAATAAATGTTATATAATCAGCTATTTTTTCAAGATCGCTGGTAATGTGAGAAGATATTAAAATTGAATGGTTATCGTCTTGAATAAAATCATAAAATATATCTAAAATTTCATTTCTAACTATAGGATCAAGTCCACTAGTAGCTTCGTCCAATATTAGTAGTTTGGGATGATGTGCCAATGCTGCTGCTATTGAAAGTTTCATTTTCATTCCTCTTGAAAAATCTTTTATTATTTTATTCCAAGGCAATTGAAATTTTTCTATATATTGTTTATACAAGCTATTATCCCAATTTTTATATACATTCTTTAGCATCTTCTCTACCTCTAGTACATTTAACATATCATGAAAATAGCTTTCATCAAAAACAACTCCAATTTGTTCTTTGATTTCTTTTTCATCTTTTATATTATCCATACCAAATATTGTTATTTTACCTTTATCTCTTTTAATAAGGTTCAAAATCAATTTTATTGTTGTAGTTTTCCCAGCACCATTTTCTCCAATAAGACCAACAATACTTCCAGAAGGAATATTTATATTTATATTATTTAGTTTAAAGCTTTTATAATCTTTTGAAAGACTTTCTATTTGTAGACAGTACTCCATTTTATTCATCTCCATATATAATAGATAAAATTTCTTGAAGTTCAGTAAGGTCTATTCCGCAATTTTTAGATGCCTTTGTTGCTTTCGCTAAACATTCTTCAATAATACGAAGCTGCTCTTCTTTTATTAACTCAACGTTTTTTACTGCCACAAAACTGCCTTTACCTGTTATAGAAACGATATATCCTTCTCTTTCCAATTCCTCATATGCACGTTTTGTTGTAATTACACTGATTCGCAGTTCTTTAGCCAGTAATCTCATAGATGGGAGCGGATCTCCTTCACTTAAACTTCCACTTAATATTAAATTTTTAATTTGTGAAACAATTTGCTCATAAATTGGTATACCATTTGAATTACTAATTAATATGTCCATATTTACCCCTAATTTATTATATTGTATATATACTATATTTACAATATATACTTTAAACTCATGATTGTCAATAAATTTATATTAACTGTCAAACTATTTTTAAGTATTCAACCTCTTCATCTGTTAATTTTCGCCAACTGCCAGAATTTATACCATCTAACTTTATATTCATTATTCTAACCCTATTAAGCTTTGTAACGTTATATCCAAACATCTTGCACATCCTTCTAATTTGCCTATTTAAACCTTGAGTTAAAATAATTTTAAAGGTGTCTTCAGAAATCTTATATATTTTGCATTGCCTTGTTTTAATTCCCCCAATTTCAACACCATTTTTCATACCCTTT
>JAJXYA010000100.1 GCA_021780795.1 Bacillota bacterium
TTTATCATTTTACCACTCCCATATATAATATAGTATACAATTTACAGTGAATGAGATTTTACCCACTTATCAATTATGGCATACTTGCCTTCTGAGATATCTGTCATTAAGTCTCAAATAATTTGAGCAAATATATAAATTTATTGATAATAATAGCTATACCCCGTATACGTACTACTTATAATTATATCATCGCAATTAATACAAAGCAAGAGATAACAAATTCAAGTAAAAAGAGCATAATATTTAGATATTATACTCTTTTTGTATAAAATATATTCTATTAAAAAATTACTTCTTTTCCTCTGTTTTTGTAATACCAAGTTCATGAAGTTGCTTATCATCAACCATATTTGGCGCTTCAGTCATTGGACAGAATGCATTTTGGTTCTTAGGGAAGGCAATTACGTCTTTAATATTTTCCGTTCCTGCTAAGAACATTACCATTCTATCTAGTCCAAAAGCAAGTCCGCCGTGTGGTGGTGGGCCATATTTGAATGCTTCTAGTAAGAATCCAAATCTCTCCCATGCTTTCTCCTGAGTAAATCCTAAGACTTTAAACATAGTTTCTTGTAGTTTAGAATCATGTATTCTTATACTTCCTCCACCTAATTCTTCTCCATTTAACACTATGTCATAAGCTTTAGCTCTAACTCTACCAGGCTCTGTTTCAAGGTATTGAAGATCTTCATCCATTGGCATTGTAAAAGGATGGTGTGCTGCTACATATCTATTTTCTTCTTCATTGTAATCTACTAATGGGAATTCTGTAACCCATACAAAGTTAAATTCCTTATTGTCTTTTAAGATTTCAAGTTCTTTAGCTAACTGTAGTCTTAATGCACCTAAAGTTTGTAGCACAACACTATCCTTGTCAGCAACAATAAGTATTAAATCTCCAGCTTTTGCTTCTACCTTATTCAAGATAGCCTGCATTTGTTCTTCGCTTAAGAACTTAGCTATAGGTGATTTAATTTCATCTTCTTTATAAGCAATCCATGCAAGTCCTTTTGCTTTGTAAGTCTTAACAAACTCGCCTAATTTATCTAATTTCTTTCTACCCATATCTGCAGCATTATCAACCTTTATAGCTCTTACTGAACCACCATTATCTATAGCACCTTTAAATACTACAAATTCACTGTCCTTTACCTCTTCAGTAATATCGTTTATTTCCATTCCAAATCTTAAATCTGGTTTATCTGAACCATATTTATCCATAGCTTCTTTATATGGCATTCTTCTTATAGGAAGCTTAACATCTTCATTTACCACTTCTTTAAATACTTTTTTAATTAAGGCCTCATTTACAGCAATAACATCATCTTGCTCAACAAATGACATTTCTATATCTACTTGCGTAAACTCTGGTTGTCTATTTGATCTTAAATCTTCGTCTCTAAAGCATTTTGCTATTTGGAAGTACTTATCATATCCAGACACCATTAATAATTGTTTAAATAATTGTGGTGATTGTGGAAGTGCATAGAACATTCCTGGGTAATTCCTACTTGGAACTAGATAGTCTCTAGCACCCTCTGGAGTACTTTTAGTAAGCATAGGTGTTTCTATTTCTAAAAAACCCTTCTCATCTAAAAAGTCGCGAACAACTTTAGCTGTTTTATGTCTTATCATAAGAATTCTTTGCATGTCTGGTCTTCTTAAATCAAGATATCTATATTTTAGTCTTATATTTTCTGATGCATCTAAATCTTCTTTTATGTATATAGGTGGAGTTTCTGATTCAGATAATATCTTTATATTTTCTCCTTTAAGTTCTACTAGTCCAGTAGGTAGATTCTCATTTGGAGATTCTCTTTTAATAATTTCACCAGTTACAGCAATGCAGTACTCTGATTTCACTAAATCTGCCTTTGCAAATGCTTCTTTATTGATTTCTTCTCCGAATACTAATTGTAATAAACCAGTTCTATCTCTTAAATCGATAAAAACAAGTCCTCCTAAATTTCTTTTTCTTTGTACCCATCCCATTACTGTTACTTTATTTGATATGTGTGTTTCTCTAAGATCACCACACATATTGGTTCTCTTTAACCCTTCTAATGCTTCTCCCATTTTATTCCCTTCCTTTCTAAACACTTTTTTGAATATTTATTTTTAGATAAGAATTAAGCATACTTCGTAACCTTATTGTATCTTCATTCTTATAGCATAACCCTTAGCCATTAATGCTTAAGCCTTAATCACATCAACAATTTCTTCTAAGTTATCCAAGTTAATTTCAAACTGCTCTCCATCTGACATTCTTTTTATTTTGCAAGTTCTACTTTCAATTTCATTTCCACCTAAAATAATTGTAAAGTAAGATTCAATCTTATTAGCATATTTCATTTGAGCCTTTACACTTCTCTCCATATGGTTACATTCACACTTTATTCCCTTTTCCCTAAGTGTATTCACAATTTTAATTGCTTCATATTTAGCTTCCTCATCCATAGAACCAACATAAAGCTCCATATATTTTTCCTTAGGAACTTCTATACCATTTTCTTCTAGAGACATTAGTAATCTTTCAATGCCCATACCAAATCCCATAGACGGTAAATCTGGTCCACCTATTTCTTTTATTAAATAATCATATCTTCCGCCGCCACATAGGGCAATACCACTTTTATCAAGTACCTCAAATACAGTCTTGCTGTAATAATCAAGTCCTCTCACTATGCGTGGATCAACTGCAAAGTCTATATCCATAACCTGAAGATATTTTTTTAAGCTTTCAAAGTGAGTGCCACATTCTTCACAAATATAATCTGATATTATTGGTGCATCTTTAACTATTTCCTTGCAACTATTAACCTTACAATCTAAAATTCTTAAAGGATTCTTATCAAATCTACTCTTGCAAGTTTCACAAAGCTCATCATGTTTACTACCTAAAAATTCTTTTAATGCTTCATTATATTTTTTTCTACAATGAGGACATCCCATACTGTTAATTTTTAATTGAACTCCTTGTATTCCAAGTTCTTTATATACTCTCATAACTAGACTAATTACTTCAGCATCAATAGAAGCTTCCTTTGAACCATAAACTTCAACTCCAAATTGATGATGCTGTCTAAATCTTCCCTTTTGCATTTTCTCATATCTAAAACAGGGAGTAAAGTAATATAATTTTGTAGGTTGCACCTCATTATAAAGACTATTTTCTATAAATGCTCTTACTGCTGGCGCTGTGCCCTCTGGCTTTAATGTAATACTTCTTCCACCCTTATCTTCAAAAGTGTACATTTCCTTTTGTACCACATCTGTAGTTTCTCCTACTCCTCTTTTAAAGAGTTCAGTATGTTCAAACATTGGTGTCCTAATCTCTCTACAGCCATAAACAGAACATAATTTTCTAAATAAATTTTCCACGTACTGCCATTTATAAGCATTTTCAGGTAGCATATCCTTAGTACCCTTAGGGGCTTTAATATCCATTTTTACTCCTCCTTTTACTAAGCTATTAACTAAATAGCGTTTCAAGCAATGTAATTTTCTTTTCAATCATCTCATCTATTCTTTTTATGTACTCTCTAACATCTTTGACATTTGCAAACCTTTCGTGCCTGTTTTCCTCTAAAAAAACAACTTTTGAAACTGCATCCGCACCAAGTGCAATAATTGTCTGTTTTTCCTCAATCATTTGAATATTGTATATTCCTTCTTTACAAGGCCTTGCATATCCAACATTTTCCATATTGCCCACCATATTTTTCTGCCTATACATATAATAAGGTTTCATATGAAGTTTTTTAGATAATCCCACAGTCAGTTCATACATCTGATTTAATTCTTCCTGTCCAGGAATTTCAAACCTATAATTATTAAGCATATTTTCATGGAGCTTTGAAGCTCTTTTTATGGACATTCCATGAATTGTAATACTATCTGGTTTAATTTCAAATATTTTATCACAAGTTCTTATTATATGTGAAATCTTTTCTCCAGGTAGACCAACAATTAAATCCATATTTATATTATCAAAACCAAGTTCCCTTGCCAAAGCAAACTTTTCACTAACGCTATCTACAGAATGATTTCTCCCAATTAATTTTAATGTATCTTCATTCATAGTTTGAGGATTAATGCTTATTCTATGCACTCCATATTTTTTCATAGTACTTAACTTTTCAAAAGTTATACTGTCAGGTCTTCCACATTCTACTGTAAATTCTTTCACATTATTATGCTTAATAAAAGCTTCATAAATGAACTTCATTATAAATTCAAATTGCTCATTATTTACAGCAGAGGGGGTACCCCCTCCAAAATATACGCATTCAATATTAAGTTTCTTTTCCATAATGTAATTACTTATACTTTTAATCTCATGAGACAAAGCCTCGAGGTAAGGCTCTACTATGCTTTTGCAACTCCCTATGGGATTAGAGGTAAAAGAACAATATAGACAACGTGTAGGACAAAAAGGCATACCAATATAAATACTTATATTGTCCTTGTTTTTATTAACAATATTTCTTTCAAACTTTGCAACATCAATACAAAGCTGAGATTTATCTTCCCTTGTAACATGTTTTTCTTTAAATTCTGCTATTATAGCAGCCTCAGAAATCCCCTTTTGTAATAGTTCAAGAGCTTTTTTAGAAGGTCGTATTCCTATTAAAGTTCCCCAAGGCAATTCTAAAGTTGTATTCTTTGAAAAATATAAAAAAACAGCTTTTTTAACTTCTTCCTTAAGTTTATATGACTTATTAATAAAGTACTCAAAACTTTTATCCCTACCTTGAATCTCTACTACATTTTCCTTCACATCAATATTAAAATCATAATCTTCTTCTACAAATTTAATATCTGGAAAGGAAAAGAATAAATTTATCATTTGATATACATCATAAGTAAATTCCGTATTATTTAATTTTACCTTAATCATCTTAACTCCTTAATAAAACATAATGTATAATTTTTTTTGTACAATTATACCTTATATTAATCTTGTAAAAAAGGATTCTTTAATTTTTCATTATTTATGGTGCTACATGGTCCATGTCCAGGATATACTATAGTGTCCTCTGGAAGGGATAACAGTTTTGATTTTATACTAGCAATTATAGTATTAAAATCTCCTCCTGCAAAATCTGTTCTTCCGATTGAACCTGCAAAAAGAGTATCTCCAGTGAAAACACAGTTTTCAATTAAGAAGCACATACCCCCAGGCGTATGCCCAGGTGTATCTATGCAAGTAAAGCCTAAGCCCGAAATTTTTATTATATCACCCTGCTTTAGTAATTTATCTGCACCACCTTCAATAAGCGGTCCAAATAAATGCTCACCTTCAGTTATTAAATCATCGTCCGCTTTACTCATACATACTACTGCTTTTGTAATTGCTTTTAATTCCTCTACTCCTGATGTATGATCTAGATGTCCATGGGTCAAAAATATATACTTAACTTTTGCACCTATAGTATCTATAGCCTTAATAATGTCATCCACATCTCCGCCTGGATCCAATACTACAGCTTCCTTAGTATTATTATCCATTATAATATAGCAATTTGCTCCATATATTCCTGCAACAACTTTTCTAATTTCCATTTTAATCCTCCTAGAAGTCCTTCTTGCTCTCTAAAAGTAAGGTTACTGGTCCATCGTTTTGTATATAAACTTGCATATCTTCACCAAAATCTCCAGTTTTCACTTCTCCTAGCACGTCACAGCACTGTTTAACAAATTCTAAATATAATTTTTCAGCTTTCTCTCCGCCAAGTGCTCTCATGAAATTAGGTCTTCTACCTTTTCTACAATCTCCGTATAGTGTAAATTGAGAAACTACAAGAAGCTCTCCCCCTACTTCTAATAAGGACTTATTCATTTTCTCGTCTTCTTCAAAAATCCTTAGGTTTAATATCTTATCCTTTAGGAATTTTATATCCTCTTCTGTGTCGTCTTCGCAAATTCCAAGTAACACATTTAACCCAAATCCAATTTCACTAACTAATTTACCATCTATTTCAACCTTAGATGATTTAACTCTTTGTACTACTGCTCTCATAAATACCACTCCCCTTATGGACTCAAATAATTAATAAGTCATTATTCTAGCATTTTTGACTTGTTATTTCGTCTCATGTCCCTAAATCAAATAAACTATCCCCTTAGTTTTTTATTCTATATACTTCTATTACACCAGGCAATTTCGTAATTTTCTTTTGTAATTCTTTCAAATGCTCTATATCAACAATCTTTAACTTTATATTTATTAAAGCCACATTATTTTTTAAAGTTTTTGCATTAATTGAGTATAACTGTGTTTTTGTTAATGTTATTACCTCCATTATGTCGGATAATAACCCATATCTATCATCTGCTTTAATTTGAATTTCAGTTATATAGCCTTTTCCTTCGCTAGCGCCCCAGCTTACTTCAACTACTTTATTCATTTCATTATTCATTAAAGCTTCAGCATTTTTGCAATCCTTCCTGTGAACAGAAACTCCTCTTCCCTTAGTTATGTAACCTATTATTGGGTCCCCTGGAACCGGATTACAACACTTAGCGAATCTTACAAGTACATTGCCCTCGCCTTTCACTATTAGACCTGAGAAATCCATTTTCTTTTTCTCATCTTTATTTACATTCTTGGTTATCTTTTGTTCAATGTCCTCGATGGTCATATTTTCTACTTTATTCTTATTTTCAAAAACCTCTCGAAGCCTATTAACTACTGTTGAAGGCATAATATCTCCTACTCCAACATAAGCAAATAAATCATCTAGAGCCCTAAAATTATATTTCTTGTATATTTTTTCTATTGCTTCAC
>JAJXYA010000319.1 GCA_021780795.1 Bacillota bacterium
GTGACACGGATCTCGATGAAAACAATGCGAAGGAAAAGGCTATACGTCGATTGAATAGTCTGTATGACTCTGCGATAACTGATGATTCTCAAGCAAAAGATAAATTTTCAAAAGCCATTATGCAAAGCGGTGCTGGATATCCGAATGTAGTTCAACATGATATTAGTTTAGAAGAAAGCTTTGCACTGGGCATACGAGCAGTTGAGTTATTAGGAGTAACTTCGGTTGAGGAACTAAGAAAACTCTCAATGGAATCAATTTTAGATGCTCAAGGGAAAATCATAATGGAAGCTTTGAAGTCAGGAAAAGGGCTACCATATGCTCCTGTGATAAATGGATATTTTCTTGAAGATGGTTATGACAATTTGATAAAAAGCGGTAAAACGCATGATGTTCCAACTATATTAGGTTCTACTAGACACGATATAACAGTTACGAAGGAAGAAATTGAGAACAGAATCAGCAGATTGCAAGAAAGTTGCGTTGGTTGGAGCTTAATAAATGAAAAACTTGGAAGAAAAAGTTCATATATATATTATTTTACAAGAGATCTTCCTGGTGATAAAAATGGGGCGTTTCATTCTTCAGAGTTATGGTATATGTTTGGAACACTAAAAAATTGTTGGCGTCCTATGACAGAGGGCGATTATGCACTTTCTAAAAAAATGCTAGATTATTGGAGCAATTTTATGAAAAAGGGAGATCCAAATTCAGAAGGTTTACCAGTATGGAGAGTTTGTTCTTCAAAAGATACTTTTACACAAGAATTTGATTTGGAGGCCTAAAATATGATTAAAATATCGAAAGAACAAAAAGAAAGAATTATTAGTTTGATAAGTAAAATGACTTTAGAAGAAAAAATAGGACAATTAAATTTAGAAGCACCATCTATAGTTGGAGGATTTGACGTACCATTTGAAGAACTTATCGAAATGATGACCGATGGGAGAATTTCTAAAGAAGAATTTCAAAAAATAATGAGTACTGCTACACAAGACTTTCACGAGGATGAAATTCGTGAAGGTTTAGTAAGTGGTCTTATGTTAACCCATCCATATAAAGTAAATGAATTGCAAAAAATTGCGGTTGAAGAAAGTCGCTTAGGAATACCATTAATGATAGGTTTTGATGTTATACATGGGCTTAGAACAGTATTTCCAATTGCACTTGCTGAAGCAGGAAGTTTTGATGTGGATTTAATGGAACATACTGCAGCAATGGCAGCCAAGGAATCGAGAGCTCATGGAGTTAATTGGAATTTTGCTCCAATGATTGATGTATCGAGAGATGCAAGATGGGGTCGTATTTCAGAAGGTCCAGGAGAAGATCCGTATTTAGCGTCAGAATTTGCAAAAGCAAAGGTAAGAGGATTACAAGGTGATACTTCTTCTGTAAATAATTATGTAGCAGCTTGTCTAAAACACTATGTTGCTTATGGTGCATGTGAAGCTGGAAGAGATTATAATACTACCTCTATGGCACAATCGTTACTTCACAATGTATATTTGGCACCATTTAAAGCAGCAGTACAAGAGGGAGCAGCAACAGTAATGGCTGCATTTAATGATTTAAATGGTATTCCTTGTACAGTAAATGAATATTTACTAAAAGATGTTTTGAAAAAAGCGTATGGATTTGAAGGTTTTGTAGTTAGTGATGCAAATGGTGTTAAAGAATGCACAATTCACGGAATAGCAGAAAATAATTCTGATGCTGGGAAAAAGGCATTAAAAGCAGGATTAGATATGGATATGGGAACTGAAATCTACAAGAAAAATATGCTCAAACTTGTTGAAGAAGGAAAAATCTCAGAAAAGTTATTAAATGAGGCGGTAGAGCGAGTGCTTACGGTAAAGATGTGGCTGGGACTTTTTGATAATCCATATGTAGAGGAAAATATAATTAAGTATTATGAGACTATTCCAGAAGAGCATAAAAAGTTAGCGTTAAAATCCGCAGAAAAATCTGCCGTATTATTAAAAAATGAGAATAATATTCTTCCAATAGAAAAGAATAAAAAGATTAGTTTAGTAGGTGAACTGGCAGACAAAAGAGAAGAGATTGTTGGAGCATGGGCTATGAGTTGGAAGATTGAGGATTGCGTTTCTATTTATGATGGAATGAAGAAGCTAGGTGAAGACGTAACATATTTTCCATGTTGTGGACCAGAAGGCGAATTAAATATGGAAGAAATGATCTCAGCAGCTGAAAATTCTGATGTAATTGTTGCAGTAGTTGGAGAATTAGTTAGCATGACTGGAGAAGCTTCATCAAAAACTGATATTACGCTACCAGGAAAGCAGCGAGAAATGCTAGAATACTTTTTATCAAAAGGGAAAACTGTCATTGCAGTATTGATGAACGGAAGACCATTAGCGATTCAGTGGGAAGCAAAAAATGTGCCTGCAATTATTGAAGGATGGCATCTTGGAATTGAAATGGGAACAGCTATTTCAAAAATAATATATGGAGATGTAAATCCTGAAGGAAAACTAACTGTAACTTTCCCGTCAGTAAATGGACAATGTCCAATATACTATAATCATCCTAATACAGGACGACCTGGAAGCAAGAGTAAATTTACTAGCAGATATTTAGATGCTCCAGTAGAAGACTTGTATCCATTTGGATATGGTTTAAGCTACACACAATTTAAATATGAAAATATGACTATAGAAGAGAATAGTGATTCAATAATTATAGGTGTGACAATTACTAATGTTGGTAAATACAAAGGTAATGAAACAGTACAAGTTTATGTACAAGATGTAACTGCAAGTATTGTTAGACCAATAAAAGAATTAAAAGGATATAAAAAAATATCATTAAATCAAGGTGATAAAATAACAGTATCTATAGAAGTAAATAAAAATCAGTTAGGCTTTTATAATAATGAAGCTGAATATGTTTTAGAAGATGGAAAATTTAATTTTTATATTGGTGGCAATTCAAGAGATGTATTAGAAAAATCCATTGATATTAAGTTTAAGTAATAAGCATATTATGTTGATTAATCATTGAATTGTAACTTGTGCATTTATAGAAAGAATTAAAGAAAGAAGGTTTTTATAGTGAAGGAAAGAAAAATTACAAATCCTATTATACCTGGATTTTATCCAGACCCATCAATTTGTAGAGTTGGGGACGATTTTTATTTAATATGTTCAAGTTTTGAAATGTATCCTGGTATCCCAATT
The DNA here is from genome assembly GCA_021780795.1 of Bacillota bacterium. The sequence continues at coordinate 3,198 of JAJXYA010000319.1, forward strand.
TTCCATAGTAAAGATTTAGCTAACTGGGAGCAGATAGGGCATGCTTTAACTAAAGAAAATGGTTTTCATGTAGAAGCTATGTCTATGGTAAGTGGTGTTATGGCTCCAACTATTCGTTACAATAATGGAACTTTTTATATTATAAATGCAAACTTTAGTGATAGGGGTAATTTTATAATTACAGCTAAAGACCCAAAAGGACCATGGTCAGAGCCGCACTGGCTAACTGATGTCCCTGGAATCGATGCGTCAATTTTCTTTGATAATGATGGAAAAGCATACATAATGGGAACTGGTGATGTATGGGATAATGGAACAGGTTTTATGGAAAGAGGAATTTGGCTCGCACCATATGATATAGAAAATTACAAATTGTCAGGAGAACCAAAAACTATTTTTAATAGTGCATTAAGGGGTGGTGCTTCTCCAGAAGCTCCACATATATATCATATAGGAGAATACTATTATCTTATGTTTGCAGAAGGAGGAACTGAACATTATCATGCAGTAATGGTTGCAAGAAGCAAAGAATTGTTTGGTTTTTATGAAGGCAATCCAGCAAATCCTGTGATGACCCATAGACATTTTGGGTTTACTTCTCCAATAATTAATGTAGGTCACGCTGATTTTGTAGAAACGCCAAATGGAGAATGGTATGCAGTAATGCTTGCTTCTCGTCTTATTGATGGAAAATATAAGAATTTAGGAAGAGAAACCTTTATATGCCCTGTAATGTGGGAAAGAGAATGGCCAATATTTAGCCCTGGAACAGGAAAATTAGAATGGGAATATCCAGCAACATCTTTGTTATGGACAGAATTTAATGAAGGTGTAAATAAGGAAATAGAACATTTTGATAATGAAGATAAAATAGAATTAGACTGGACATTATTGGGAACACCTTATGAGGATTTCTATTCAATTAAAAATTCAAAACTTGCTTTAAAATGTAGAAAAGAAAATTTAACACCTACTATAAAGCAATTAACATTTGATTTTAATCCATGCAAGGATAAAACTATAAGTTTTTTTGGAAAGAGACAGAGTTTTATTAATTTTAAAGTATTTACAAAAATGAATTTCAAGCCACTTGAAGGAGAAGCATCTGGCTTAGCAATATTGCAAGCAATGCACCATCAGTTGCGTTTAGAACGTACATGTGAAAATGGAATACAGCAATTGAAACTCATTATTTCAACAACTGATTATGATAGACCTCCATATTTTCCTGGTTTCTCATATAAGCATAATGAAGAAGTTTTGGCATGTATCCCATGTGAGGAAACAGAACTTATTATTGGCTTTAATGCAAATGGAGAAAAATATGACTTCTTATATGGAACTGATTTAAATACTATGAGGTATTTAGCGAAAAATGTTGACTGTGGAAGAATTAATCCAGAATATGTAGGATGCATGGCTGGAACATTAATTGGTATGTTTGCAACAGCTAATGGAAAAGAAAGTGATAATATTTCAGAATTTGATTGGTTTGAAATGAAAGAAATTAATTAGGATAAAATTACAATTATGAGATTTTTCTGATAAATTGAAAATATTCAGTTTGTCAGAAATTTTTTATTATGTCAAAATTAATACTATTAATTTTGACATCGTTTTATAATAAACTTTTGTTTCAAATTCAAAGGTCAATTTACATTATAATTTGGTGCAATAAGTTGAAGGTAGCTTTTTTTATCTTGTAGTATAATTAATTAAAAATAAACGTTAGGAGATTTTATATAATGAAAGTTTTAGGAATATCCTTTGGAAGGAAAATGGGGAATACAGATATTTTGGTAAAGGAAGCGTTATTTGGTGCAAAGGATGCTGGTGCAGAGATTGAATTCGTAAATACAGTAAACATGAAAATTGAAAGATGTATTGGTTGTGGAGCTTGTAGCACAAGATTTAGACAAGGTGAAGACAGTCAATGTATTATTATAAATGATGATTTTAAAGCATTAGAAGAAAAAGTTTTAGATGCAGATGCAGTTATAGTTGGGGCACCAGTATATGTATTAGAACCAGTTGGTCAATTTAAAGATTTTGTAGATCGTTTTGGTCCTAGACACGATAGAGCCGCTATGATTGGAGAGCAAAATATACGTATTGAATATGGACAAACAGAAAACTTGGTAGATCCAAGATACTTCAAAGATAAATATGTTGGATATATATCAGTAGGAGGAGCTCATACGCATAATTGGGTATCATTAGGGCTTCCAACACTTCATACTTTTGGAATGTCTTCTGCTATGAAGGTTGTTGGAGAAATAGATGCTTATGATATGGGTAGAACAGGAAATCCTGTTTTAAATAAAGATTTAATTAACAAAGTAAATACACTTGGTGTTAAAGTAACAGAAGCAATAGGTAAACCATATGAAGAAGTAGAATGGTACGGTGAAGAAGGTACTTGTCCAGTGTGCCATCAAAATTTAATTTCATTAAATGGTACAACTTCTGTCGAGTGTCCAGTATGTGGAATCGAAGGCAAACTTATTGTAGTTGGAGAAAAAGTTAGTGTAGAATTTTCTAATGAACAACAACAACGTGCAAGAGGTACATTAAATGGATTACAAGAGCACTTTTTAGAGATACAAGGTTTTGGTGCAATTGCTGGGCCAAAACTTGAAGAAGCAAAGGATACACTTCCATCTCTTTTAAAAAGATATAAAGATTTTGACAATTAGACAAAATAGAAAAAGTTCACAGCAGCTGATTTGAAAAAAAGCAAATCAGTTGTTGCTATTTTTATAAAATAAAATATAAAAGTTAATTATTAATATTAAAATTTTAATATAAAGATTGATTATTAATATCAAAAATTAGATTTAGGCAATATTACCTAGAAAAGAGGTTAAATAATCTAATGAAATCAAGGTGATTTTAAATATATAATTAATCAATATAATATACGAATTTTAAGGAGTAAAAATGTATAAATTATTAGCAATTGATTTGGATGGGACTTTACTTAAAAGCGATGGTACTATTTCAAAAGCAAATGTAGAAGCAATTGAAGAGGCAAGAAAAAAAGGTGTAAGAGTAGTTCTTGCTACGGGAAGACCTTTAAATGGAATAAAAAGATATTTAAAAGAGTTAAATTTACTAGGTGATGAGTATGTAATTGTATTTAATGGTGCGGTTACGGAAAAGGTTAAAAATTTTGAAGTTATTAGAGAAAAAGGAGTATCACTAGAGGATTTAGAAGAAATATACAAATTAAGCAAAAAACTTAATATAAATATTCATATACACACAATAAAAGAATGTATAACACCTAAAATTAATAAATTTAGTGAATTTGAAGCTGGATTAAATTCTATACAATTAAAAGAAATGAAATTTGAAGATTTACCTAAAGATATAGAAGTAATAAAAATGATGTTAGTAGGGGAAAAACAAAAAATAGATACAATTAGTAAACTAGTAGATGAATACTACCTTAATAAATATACTGTAGTTAGAAGTCTTGAATATTACTTAGAATTTTTAAATAAGACTGCTAACAAGGGTGAAGCCTTAAGACAATTAGCAAAAATGCTTAATATAGATAAAGAAGAAATAATTAGTATTGGTGA
>JAJXYA010000166.1 GCA_021780795.1 Bacillota bacterium
TTTTGGTCTTTCCTATAATAAAGCTACTGAAGTTTAATCCAAATATTGCAATAGACAATGGGATAGGGATAAAAAAGGATCTTCCGCCTTTTTCTTTTAAATATACTTTCAATATTATCACCTTTATTCAATAATCACTTCAACGATATCGCCATTTTCACTTTTAACATCAACTATTTTTCCATCGAGACCACTTCCAACAGCCTCCAGTATAGCTTGAATGTCGATTTCCTCTATTCCTTCAACACCTTGAATTTTAGGAATTCTTTTTATTGCTGAACCAATTGAATTTATGAACTTTACAGGTATGTTTACATTAACATTATCACCTTTAGCAGAGATGACTTTAACTTTAAGCATTTTATCTTGAGGAGCTGAGGTTGCCACAAATTCTTCATGATTGTTTAGTGCATCTATTAGTGCAGCGGCCTTTTCAGAATCGATTTTACCTTCCTCTAACATTTTTAATACCTTTGAAACTTCTTCATTCATTTCTAATTCCCCCTTAATTATTTTTTAAAATTTTTATAGCTTCATCTGCTGTTATTTCACCTTTTTCAAGTTTTGCTAGTACTTCAGCATTATTTTCATCTTTAACTTTAACTGGAGTGTATCCAAGTGCACTGATTAAGTCTTCTAGTTTTCCTCTTACTGTTGGATATGAGATGCCTAAATCTCTTTCCACATCTTTTATATTTCCGCGACATTTAACAAATACTTCTAGAAAATTTAATTGTTCTGTACTTAAGTAAGAAAATTTTGATAATTCAAAGTCGTTTTCAATAATTGTATTGCATTTTTTACATTTTAGTCTAACGGCCGAGAGATTAGAATTGCATACAGGGCATTTAGATAATATTTTGTAGGACATAACCTTATCACCACCTTATGAGTAAATTATAAAACATAAAATTAAAATAATCAATATATTTATTGAAATAAATTAAGATATTTAATCATATAATTAAAATTATTGATAGTTATTTTAAAGTTCTAAAGTCCGTTGATTAAATTATTAGTGTTGTTTATAATGAAATTGTACTTCAAATTTAAACATTACGGAGGAAAAAATTATGGTAAAGGGAAAAATTCATTCTATAGAAAGTATGGGATTAGTTGATGGACCAGGAATACGAACAGTAGTTTTTTTTCAAGGCTGCAGACTAAGATGTGCTTATTGTCATAATCCTGATACTTGGTCTATGGAAGGTGGAGAGGAAGTAGAAGCAGAGGAACTGCTTAAAAAAATAAAAAGATATAAGCCTTATTTTGAAAAATCTGGTGGAGGAGTAACTTTTTCAGGAGGAGAGGTTTTGTTACAGCCACAATTCTTACTGGAAGTATTGAAGTTATGTAAAAGAGAAGGTATTCATACTACTATTGATACTGCAGGATATGGGTACGGTGATTATGATGAAATATTAAAATACACTGACTTAGCTATTTTAGATATAAAGCATAGGAACAATGAAGAATATAAAAATTTAACAGGGCAAAATATGAAGGGCTTTATGGATTTTGTAGAGGCTGCTGAAAAAGCAGGAACAAAGCTTTGGATAAGACATGTAGTCGTTCCAAACCTTACTGATTCTATTTCGCATATTGAGGAAATAGGTAAAATAATAAAAGGTATTAAAAATGTTGAAAAAGTAGAATTGCTTCCATATCACACCTTAGGAAATAATAAATATGAAAAAATAGGAATAAAAAATAGATTAGAAAATACAAAAGATATGGACACTCAAAAATGCAAGGAATTAGAAAAATATCTGATTTCTATAATTAAATAGAGTTTATATAAAGTTTATATTATGTAAAGGATATCAATTTTTTACACTGATTCAATTTTATATACTGCTGTGCTATAATTTAATTGGAAATTATATTTATTAATTGGGATTGGAGAAGAGTGTATGAAAAGGCGAAAAAAATTTAATAAAGTGACGTTTATAGTAATTTTAGTTTTACTAGCAGGCGTTATTTATTATGAATACAATATACTATCTTCATATTCAAAAAGTGTACAAGCTGTTAATACTAATAGTATTAACACATTTGCTGTAGCTAACAGAAGTAATAGTGGAGAAAAAAATATTGAAAACAAGTTCAAAAAGGAAAAAAGTGACAAGGTGTTGCAGGCTGCAGGTGTACAAGATTTAGGTGAAAACCCTTTAAATTCATATGATGCTGCACAGGTATATAACATTATACAAGGAAACTATAAAAACGATGGCCATAAGATTGCATTTTTAACCTTTGATGACGGACCGTCAATAACTGTTACACCTATGGTATTGAATACATTAAAGCACTATGGAATAAATGCTACTTTCTTTTTAATTGGTAAGATGGTGGATGAAAGTGCACAAAGTAAAGCTGTAGTTAGAATGATTGCTGCTGATGGTAACTCTATTGGAAATCATAGTTATACTCATGAGTATCAAATCAATATGGCAAACTCACTTTTCCCTGGTAACAAGATGGATGTAGCAAGGGTTATGAACGAATTTGATGAAACTAATAAAGCAATAGGTAATGCATTAGGACGAAAGTTCACTACAAGAATATTTAGACTTCCAGGTGGATATGTTTCAAGGGTATATTATAAGGATCCGAATTTGCCACAATTTAATGCAGCAATTAAAGCCAGAGGAATTTATTGCATAGATTGGACTCTAGATGATAGAGATTCAGAAGGTAGACCACTTAATTCAGATCAAATATTTCAGAATGTTAAAAATGGAGTTGGAAATAACGAAAAAGTAGTTATATTAATGCATGATACTTATGGAAAAGAACAGACTGCAAAAGCTTTACCACAAATTATAGATTATTTAAAAGGTCAAGGTTACGAATTTAAAACTATCGTTTAACTTAAAAGGTTATAAAAAAGGCTGAAACTGTGAAAAGTTTCAGCCTTTTTTTACTTTCCGAATTGTTCAAATATAGTTTTAACCTTAGGAACTACATATTTACTACCACCGAGATTTTTAGCATCTTGAACCATTTCAAGTACTAAAAGCTTTGGATTGTTAGTGTTATAAGCTATAAACCATCCATTTTCTTTACCATTTGTGTCAGTTTGACTTGCTTTAATTTCTGCAGTTCCAGTCTTTCCTGCTAAAGGGAGTGAAGGATCGTATGCACCATAGCCGGTTCCTTCTGGACTAGAAACTACCGATTCTAAATCTTTTGAGACAATGTTCATGGTTGAAGGAGTAAATGCATTGGCTTTCCATATTTTTGTGGAGTTTGTGCTGTTTAAATATGGGGTAACTATATTGCCGTTATTAACGAAGCAAGTATACAAGGCAGCTAATTGTACTGGATTCATAAGTACTTGTCCTTGACCGTAACCGCTATCAGCAAGTTGAATATCTGAAGATATTGAATTTGTTGAAGAAATCTGCGAATTATAGAGGCCATATTCAAAAGGTATCTTTTCGCCTATACCTAAAGCCTTAAGACCAGTGGTAAAGGTGTCTTTGCCCATAGCTAAAGCTGTTTGAGCGAAATATATATTATCAGAATGTACTAATGCATTAAGGAGATTTGCTGGTTCGGTGTAAGTTTCATCTCTTGTTACAAAATAGTCTCCCCAACTGCTGTCTTTTTGCCATTTTAGGCCTGTAATGTTTTTTGCTGCATTTGGATCTAATTTTCCTTTATCCAGTGCTATTGAAGCTACTAATGGTTTGAAAGTAGAACCAGGTGCAAAGGTATCTTGGAATCTATTTACTAAAGGTTTTTTTGGATCATTATTTAAAGAATTCCATTCACTAGTAGACATTCCAAGTACAAAATCATTTGGATTATAAGAAGGTGTACTAACAAGAGCAAGTGCCTCACCAGTTTTAGGATTTAAAACAACCCCAGCACCTGGGTCATTTTTTAATTCATTGTATACAGCAGTTTGTATGTTAGCATCTATAGTAAGCTTAATATTTTGTCCATCCTTTGCAGCTTTAGTTGCTATAGTTTTTACTTTATTCCCATCTTTATCTACGATATATATTTCTCCACCATCTGTAGCTTTTAATGTACTTTCATATATTTTTTCAAGACCAGCTTTTCCTATTATACTGTTTTCATTGTAACCACTATTTTTCAATTTTGATAATTCATCTGCGGTTATAGGTTGTACATATCCTATAAGCTGTGCGGCTGCTTCTTTTAGTGGATAAATTCTAGCAGACTTATCTTCAGTCATTATTCCAGAAATTGCTTTAAGTGAAGGAAGTCTAGGATCATCTTTCGATAATTCGGCTATAGGTATAAACATATCAGGAGTAACATAGGAAGCAGTTAGTGCTTTATTAATCGAATCTGGTGTCACATTTAAAATTTGGGCAATTTGATTTATATTTGCCGTAGAATTAGAACCTAATTTGGAAGGAACTATCCCTACCGATGCTACAGTACCATTTTGTGCTAAGTAAGTACCATTTCTATCAGTAATTTCACCACGTTTCCCTCTATAATCAATGACCCTTACTTTGTCACCAGTTTTTAAATCTGGGAAAATCATTTGACTAGTCCAATCTAATGTGTATTGATTAGAATTATTAGTAGATTTTTTTAGATAAGCAGTGTCGGTAAAGTTTATATTTCCAGCAATTGTATTCATTGTAACTTTAAAAGAAATAGGAATTTTGCCATCGCTATTTTCTTTGTAGGAGCTTGGATAAGTTGGAACTATTGATATTTTACTTAAATCGATACCACTGTATATATTAGTGTATTTAGCTACAAAGTCTTTTTCAGAAATAGCTTTTTGGCTATCAGAACTAAGTAATTTATACATGTCGCTGTATTTTCCTTTTTCCCATGCGTTTACATAGTTATCAAAGGCAGTCTTTGCTCCATTGTTTTGAGAACATCCTGAGAATATTCCTAAAATACTAATTATAATAAGACATAAAAATAATTTTTTTTTCATATTTAACCCCTTTCATTTCGTTAAAAATAATCCATATAAATAATATTTTGACATAATATTATTATGATGTAAAGAAGTAATGTAAAGTTTATTATAAACTGTAATTGTCTATAAGCTTTTGCTTGTTAAATCAATTATTTAATGCTATTATCATTACAGTGAACGAAGTTCAAATTTTAAATAATGAGGAGCAATATTAATGGAAAATAAAGTGCTAGCTACTATTAATGGAAAAGAAATAACAGAAAATGATATTAATAAAATTATATTAACTTTTCCTAAAGACAAACAACAACAATTATATACTGAAGCTGGAAAAGCCAGATTACTAGATCAAATAATATCTCTTGAACTTATTTATCTCGATTCAAAGGAAAAGGGATATGAGAATGATGAGGCTTATATCAATGAAGTTGAAGCTGCAAAAAAAGATATATTAACTCAGTATGGAGTTCAAAAAGTATTTTCTACAGTGTCAGTATCTGAAGATGAAGCAAAAGCATATTATGAAGCTAATTTGGATAGGTTTAAATCACAAGGGACTGTAAGGGCTAGACATATTTTAGTTGAAACAGAGGAGGAAGCCCTTAAAGTAAAAAAGGAAATAGAAGAGGGTAAAGCTTTTGAAGAAGCGGCAAAGAAATACTCTATGTGCCCTTCAAACATGCAAGGAGGAGACCTTGGAAACTTTACTAGAGGTCAAATGGTTCCAGAATTTGAAGATGCAGCTTTTTCTCAAGCTATTGGACAATTAGGAGAACCTGTAAAAACTCAATTTGGATATCACCTAATAAGAGTAGACAGTAAGTCAGAAACTCCAAATAAACCTTTCGAAGAGGTTAAGTTAAATATTATTCAAGGTTTGAAACAGGAAAGACAAAACATGAAATATGTACAGCATATAGAAGGTTTAAAAGAAAAATATAATGTTGAAGTAAAATAACAAAGTGGTTTTCGCAAAATATTTCTTTTTGCGAAAACCACTTTGTTATTAAATTGTCCAATTTTTCACTTTAGTTTTGAAAAGCACTATATATTGCATCGATTGCTCTTTCAAAATCATTATTTTCAACACCAACTATTATGTTGATTTCACTGGAGCCTTGATCTATCATTCTTATATTAATATTTTTATTTGAAAGTGCACTAAAAACCTTTGTTGCAACTCCTCTAGATTTTGACATGCCACGACCAACAGTAGCGATAAGAGCCATGTTTGGATAAACATCTATTGAATCAGGTTTGCATTGCTTTTTTATTTCATCTAAAATGTCATCAAGCTTTCCTTCTATTTGAGAATCGGAAATAACTAAAGAAACGCTATCTATTCCAGAAGGCATATTTTCGAAAGAAACACCGTTCATTTCTAATATAGAAAGCAGTTTTCTGCAAAAACCAAGTTCAGAGTTGAGAAGGGTTTTTTCTATTGCAATAACAGTAAAATCCTTTTTACCAGCTATTCCAGTTATTTTACCGACCTTAGTAGTATTAGAATCTTCATCTACTATTAAAGTTCCTGGGTCCATAGGCATATTAGTATTTTTAATATTTATTGGTATACCAGCTTCTCTAACAGGGAATACAGAATCTTCATGTAATACAGTTGCTCCCATGTAAGAAAGTTCTCTTAGTTCTCTGTAGGTAATTGTATCTATAGGACAAGGATTTTTAACTATTCTTGGATCTGCCATTAAAAAGCCAGATACATCTGTCCAATTTTCGTATAACTCAGCACTAACTCCTTTGGCAATTATTGCGCCTGTCACATCCGAACCACCCCTAGAAAAAGTTTTAATATGGTTATTAGGAAG
>JAJXYA010000391.1 GCA_021780795.1 Bacillota bacterium
TAACAATGGACAGGAAGTAGATGTGGCAATAAACATCGTTAACGTTCCAAATACCGAAATGTCAACAATACTGCCAGTAAAAGATGATGGAATAGTTTACTTCTTCTCAATGGCTACAAGCTTTACAAAAGCAGCACTTGGAGCTGAAGGTGTAGGTAAAGATGTTACTATGATAGTAGGAAACGGATATACTAAAGGCCATGCTGAAATAACTCTTGAAGAGTTAAGAGAAAATGAAACATTAAGAAAAGTATTCGAAGAATTATACGTTTAATTATATTTTGAGAGGCATATGAAGCTAAAGTTTATTTTCAAAATATATAATATATGAGCTATACATGATAAAATCCAAAATTATAATACGATGGAGGGACTAACATGAAAGTAAATAGAAGATTCGAATTATTCAAAGATGTAACGGATGAACAGTGGAATGATTGGAAATGGCAAGTTAAAAATAGAATTGAAACTGTAGAAGAACTAAAAAAATATATACCATTAACTGAAGAAGAAGAAGAAGGAGCTAAAAAATGCCTTCAAACATTAAGAATGGCTATAACTCCTTACTATTTATCATTAATAGATATCAATGATCCTCATGACCCAATAAGAAAACAAGCGATACCAACAGGACTTGAATTACATCAGGCTCATGCTGATTTATTAGATCCACTACATGAAGACGGAGATTCTCCAGTGCCTGGCCTAACTCATAGATATCCAGATAGAGTATTACTATTAATAACTGATCAGTGCTCAATGTACTGTAGACACTGCACAAGAAGAAGATTTGCTGGACAAAGTGATAATGCTATGCCAATGGAAAGAATAGATAAAGCAATCGAGTACATCAGAAATACTCCACAAGTTAGAGACGTATTATTATCAGGTGGAGATTGCTTACTTGTATCTGATGATAAATTAGAATATATAATCAAAAAGTTAAGAGAGATTCCACACGTTGAAATAATAAGATTGGGATCAAGAGTACCAGTAGTTCTTCCACAAAGAATTACACCGGAGCTGGTTGATATGTTAAAGAAATATCACCCAATTTGGTTAAATACTCACTTTAATCATCCAAACGAAATTACAGAAGAAGCAAAACTTGCCTGTGAAAGACTTTCAAATGCAGGAGTACCTCTAGGAAATCAATCAGTTCTTTTAAGAGGAGTTAATGACTGTACACATATAATGATGGATTTAGTACATGAACTTGTTAAAATTAGAGTTAGACCATACTACATCTATCAATGTGACCTTTCAATGGGACTTGAGCACTTTAGAACACCAGTATCTAAAGGAATAGAAATTATTGAAGGTTTAAGAGGACATACTTCAGGATACTGCATACCAACCTTCGTTGTTGATGCTCCAGGCGGCGGCGGAAAAACTCCGGTAATGCCAAACTATATAATATCTCAAAGCCCTGACAAAGTAGTACTTAGAAACTTTGAAGGCGTTATAACTACTTACGAACAACCAACTAACTATACATCTGGCTGCCACTGTGATGTATGTGAAGGAAAGAAGAAAGTTCATAAAGTAGGAGTAGCTGGATTATTAAATGGTGAGCAAATGTCTATGGACCCAGTTGGACTTGAGAGAAGTTTAAGAGGACACCACGAGTAAAATGAAAAATATCCAAAGTACACCTAGTATTTTTGATATGGTTCAAAAGTATGACAGTATTTCTATCATAGGGATGAATAAAAATGTAGGAAAAACAACCACCTTGAATCATATACTAAGAGAAGCTAGAGGGAGAATATCCCTCGGGCTTACCTCTATAGGAAGAGACGGAGAAGAAATAGACCGAGTAACTGCCACAGAAAAACCTAAAATTTATATAGAAGAAGGAACTATAATTGCTACTGCAAAACAATGCCTATTAAATAGTGATATCACTAGGGAGATTTTGAAAACTACAGGTTTTAATACTCCTATGGGAGAAATTATTATATGCAGAGCTTTAAGTGACGGATATGTAGATTTGGGCGGTCCTTCCGTAAATTCTTATATGACTTTAATATGTGATGAACTTAAAAGGTTTGGAAGTGAACTAGTAATTGTAGATGGTGCCCTTAGTAGAAAAACCTTCGCTTCACCATCAATTACAAGTGCTACAATTTTATCAACTGGAGCAGCGCTTTCAAGAAGTATGCTTAAGGTTATAGAAGAAACCAGTCATACTGTTAAATTACTGTCCTTAGAAAATGAAGAGGATAAGTCAGTATTAAAGCTGGCCAGCGAAGTTTTGCATAGAGGCAGAATAGGTATTATACACAAGGATAATACTATTAAAATGTTAGATGTGCTTACAGCATTAGAATCTTCTAAGGAAGTTGTAGAGGCAATAGACGAAAATACCTCCTATGTAGTTATTAAGGGTGTAGTTTCAGATAAACTTTTAGAAGATATTATGACATCCACAAATAAGTATAAAGGAGTAACTTTCCTAGCTGAAGACGGAACGAAGCTGTTTTTAACTAGGGAAACCCTTTATAAATTTATAAAGCAAGGTGGAATCATAAAGACAATAAATAAAATTAACATAGTATGTGTTACATCGAATCCAAAATCGCCTTATGGGTATGAATTTGATAAGCATAAGTTTTTAGATGGACTTAGGAATAATTTAAATGTACCTGTATTTGATGTGATTGGAGGAGAGTAAAATGAAATTTTTAGATAATGAACAGAGAAACCAAATTGGATTTTCTTTTGTTATTGATAGACTGGGGATAACTACTTCTTATGGACTCGAGGAAAGAAAAAATATTAAGCCCTTTAAAGCTTCAGAAATAAATAAATTAACCCACGAATTAAATAACCTAGAAAATATAATTGAATCCATGAGAGTTCATACTGAAGAATATAACCAAATAGGAAGAATTCTTTGTAAGCTTAAAGATATTAGAAATTCTATTAAAAGATGTAGTGAAACTGAAACCTTAGATGAAGTTGAATTATATGAAATTAAATATTTTTCAATATTAGTAGCAGAATTAAAAAATGTTTTGGATAAATTACATCTTGATATAGAAGAAGTTCAGCTAAACTCTTTAGAAGAAATTACTTCTCTCCTAGACCCACAGGAGAATGGAATATCTACTTTTTATGTTTATGATGAGTATTCTGAAGGCTTGAAATACATAAGGGAAAAGAAAAAACAAAAAGAAAGAGAAATCTTCACTGCAGAAACCGAGGAAAAAGTAAGTGAACTTAAAGAACAAAGATTAGATTTAGTTATACAGGAAGAAGAGGAAGAATTAAGGATTAGAAAAGAGTTAACTTTACAAATTTCTAAAGTAACTGAGATTATAAATCAGAATATAAAAGCCATAGGCAGATTAGATTTTTTAATTGCCAAGGCAAATTTAGCTATAGTTTATAATGGCATCAGGCCGAAAATTTGTAATGAAATGAAAGTTCACCTTGCTAAGGCCTTTAATCCTGAGATTAAACAGATATTAGAAAAAGGTAAAAAAGTGTTTACTCCAGTTAGTATAGAGCTAAATGATGGTACAACTATAATAACTGGTGCTAATATGGGGGGGAAAAGTGTTACCCTAAAGACTATTGTTCTAAATTTACTACTTGGACAAATGGGTTTTTTTGTATTTGCAGAAGAAGCAGAATTCCCAATTCTTAATTTTATTCATTTTGTTTCAGATGATATGCAGTCTATCTCCAAGGGGCTCAGTACATTTGGAGCAGAAATAATAAAGTTAAAAGAAGTTGTAGAGTGTGCAAAAAGAGGGGATGGATTTATAGCTCTAGATGAGTTTGCTAGAGGTACTAATCCAAAAGAAGGGTACTACCTTGTGAAATCTCTTTCTAAATACTTGACTAAATTTAAGTCTGTAAGCCTTATATCAACTCATTATGATGGAGTGGTAGAGGATAATATGGAACATTATCAAGTAACGGGACTTAAAAATGTAGATTTTAATGCCCTAAAACATAAGATAGATTTGAATAAAACTCACTCTGTTGAAATAATACAAGAGCATATGGAGTATAAGCTAGAGAAGGTTTCAAAAGAAAATAAAGTACCAAAAGATGCACTTAATATAGCAGTATTACTGGGTCTTGAAGAGGAAATAGTAGATATAGCAAAAAGTTTCTATAATGAGGAGGAATAAGATGGAAAGCAAATTAAATTTAAATTGGGATGTCGTTGAAAAAGCTAGACAATCGGCTAAGAATATAGCAAAAGATACTCAAGAGTTTATTGATATACATACTACCGTAGCCGTAGAAAGAACTGTATGTAGACTTTTAGGTATTGATGGGGTAGATGAAGTAGGAGTTCCGCTTCCAAATGTAGTAGTGGACAACATTAAAAATGGTAATGGATTAGCACTTGGTGCTTCAATGTTTATAGGAAACGCAATGGTTGAAACAGGTCTTTCACCACAAGAAATCGCTGGGAAAGTAGCTAAAGGTGAAATAGATTTAACAAAACTTCCTATGCATGATGAATTTGAAATTAAAATGGCTGTAGATAAAGTAGCTAAAGCTATGGTAGCTAAAATCAAAGAAAACAGAGGTAAAAGAGAATCATACCTTGAAAGATTCGGCGATAAGAGCGGTCCATATCTTTACATAATAGTTGCTACAGGTAACATTTATGAGGATATAGTTCAAGCAAAAGCAGCTGCAAAGCAAGGTGCAGATGTAATAGCAGTTATAAGAACTACAGGACAAAGTTTACTTGACTTCGTTCCATACGGAGCTACAACAGAAGGCTTTGGAGGAACAGTTGCGACACAGGAAAACTTCAGACTTATGAGAGCTGCTCTTGATGAAGTTGGAGAAGAGATGGGAAGATACATAAGACTTTGTAACTATTGCTCAGGATTATGTATGCCTGAAATAGCTGCTATGGGAGCTATTGAAAGATTAGACGTTATGTTAAATGACGCTCTATACGGAATTCTTTTCAGAGATATCAACATGCAAAGAACTATAGTTGACCAATATTTCTCAAGAATAATTAATGGATTTGCTGGAGTTATCATAAACACTGGAGAAGATAACTATTTAACTACAGCAGATGCAGTAGAAGAAGCTCATACTGTACTTGCTTCACAATTTATAAATGAACAATTTGCATTAGTTGCTGGAATTCCAGAAGAGCAAATGGGACTTGGTCATGCCTTTGAAATAAGCCCAGATGTTGAGAATGGATTCTTATATGAACTAGCACAAGCTCAAATGGCTAGAGAAATCTTCCCTAAAGCCCCACTAAAATATATGCCTCCAACTAAGTTTAAGACTGGAGATATATTTAAAGGCCAAGTACAAGATTCATTATTCAATATGGTTACTATTTTGACAGGACAAAAATTACATCTTCTTGGAATGCTTACAGAAGCAATACACACTCCATTTATAGCAGATAGAGCCATATCAATAGATAATGCTCAATATATATTTAGTACTATGAAGGATTTAGGATCAGAAATTACCTTTAAAAAAGGTGGCATAATGGAAACAAGAGTGGATGAAGTATTAAATAAAGCAGCAGATTTAATTCAAGAAATTGAAAAAGAAGGCTTGTTTAGTACATTGGAGCAAGGAAAATTTGCAGGAATTAAGAGACCTCTAACTGGTGGAAAAGGACTTGCGGGAGTTGTTCAAAAAGAAAAGTCTTACTTTAACCCATTTGTAGATTTAATGTTAGGGGGCACAACAATTGAGAATTGTTGTGTGCAGGATGAGCATGCAAGGGGGAATAAATAATGAGCAGCGGATTATATTCATCAGAAGTTAAAGATTTTGATAAAAATTTAGATTTAACAAAGCTTAAACCCTATGGAGATACTATGAATGATGGTAAGGTTCAAGTTAGCTTTACACTTCCAGTAGAGGATAATGAAAGAGGAGTAGAAGCAGCAATACAACTTGCTAAAGCTATGGGCCTTAAAGATCCAAACTGTGCTCATCATGGTTCTTTAGATAAAGAATTTACTTTCTATGTGGTTTATGGTTCATTAACACATACTGTAAACTATGAAGAAATTCATGTTCAAACTGTAGAAGTAGAAACAATGGATATGGGGCAGGTTGGAGAGTATATAAAAGAAAACATTAAACGTGAAGTTGTAATAATAGGAGCTAGTACAGGCACAGATGCTCATACAGTTGGTATAGATGCTGTAATGAACATGAAGGGTTTTGCAGGACACTATGGCCTTGAGAGATATCCTATGATAGAGGCTTACAACTTAGGAAGCCAAGTTGAGAACGAAGAATTTATTAAAAAGGCTATAGAGCTTAAAGCAGACGTTCTTCTAGTTTCTCAAACAGTAACTCAAAAGGATGTACACATTCAAAACCTTACTAATCTAGTAGAATTATTAGAAGCAGAAGGAATTAGAGATAAAGTTATATTAATTTGTGGAGGTCCAAGAATAACTCATGAACTTGCTAAAGAACTTGGATATGATGCAGGTTTCGGACCAGGAAAATTTGCTGGTGATGTAGCAAGTTTCGCCATTACAGAAATGGTTGAAAGAGGGCTCGTTTAATATATTTCTAAATAGATTATTGTTAATAAACTATTTTAGTAGATTATACCCTTTTTAAAATATATATCTAAAGCTAGTTAAAATACACTAAAAATAATAAGTCTGGAGATTAATCTCTAGGCTTATTATTTTTATATAAATTGTCACCTTTTTAAGGAAATTTCATATAATAATATTACAAGAAA
>JAJXYA010000465.1 GCA_021780795.1 Bacillota bacterium
CTTCATCATCAATTAAAATAGTCATAAGCATCGGTATACATGCTAGTGGAATTGCAAACAAAGAAATTATACCTAGTATTCTAGCCAGTAATATAGCTATTATACTAAGAATATTAAGCATAATTAATCTTCGCGTATCGTTAAAGATTTCCGCATGATACTTATATAAATAAAACCATTGAAGCAGAATCACTAGACATACAAGACCAGCTAAACTTAAATATAAGGACCATTCAAAATTACTAGAATTATCTAGGAGCCCTAATGATTCTAATAATGTCTTTTGTTCTAAGGTTATTGGTTCTCCCTCTTTTACAATGATTTGGTCCTTTTTAATCATGACAGGTTTAACGTTTTTTCTAGCTGTTTCTATTGCTAAATCTGTTTTTTCTTTATCATAAATTGTATTTACCCGAACTTCTACATTTGCTATAGACTTTCCTATTTCCCTTATAGCTTTGGGGAAATTCGAATCATCAAAAGCTGTATCAATAAGATTCTTTGCCATTATAATTTCTTCAGGCTTATCCTCATTTATTATAAATGAGGCATCTAGGGTGGTCATTCTGTCTTTAATAAACTCTTCTAATTCATCAGCTTTTTTTTGTTCTAAATTTATTAAGACCTGATAATCTTCATAAGCAAACCCATTAATTGGATTGCTTGCTTTGAGTAAAGTTATTTTTTCCTTTTCTGATAATGGCTTTCCTGTGGAAGCCCCATTATTATTTGTGGTTGATTTACTAGTATCACTAGTATTTAACTGGCGCACTGCAGTAAATAATTTACTAATATTTTTTATAGCTTCCTCATTTACTGGAATCTTAATTGTTTTCTTTCCTACTTTTTCTACAGCTTTTTTTCTATCACTTTCCGTGGATACCTCATTTTCCACTTCTCTAGAGGCTTTTATATCTACTTTTGCAATATCCCCAACATTTAGCGAATATTTTTTGGGAACTAAAGCTGTTACTAAAATTGAATACATGATAAGTGCCGTAACTATAAAATTCAAATATGGTTTTGCTTTATTGAGCTTCATAAGTTCTCTAATACTTTTCATTTCCCTTCCCCACCTTTTCTTCTCGAGTAAACTAAAAAATAAGTTAATTTTTATTTTTCTTCTAGGGCAATATTTTCCTCAGCAACAACCAACACTTTTATCAAATACTTATCTTTCTCCTTTTTTACATCTTGAATTTTGTCTACAATCTTTACATTTTTATCTAAATTCCTCAATATATTTGAATATATTTGCTCCGTTACCTTAGTCACATCCACAGGCATATTCTTTTCCTTAACTTCATAGTAGATTTCTTTATTTATAAACTTATCTTTATTTTCTATTTTATCATAATTACTATATGGAATTAAGTTATTTTTCAGATAAATTTTTTTATTTCCAAATTTAATGTATAAATTACTTATACTGTTTCCGGTTTTAATCTTTGATTTATTGTATAATGGAACTTCTTTAATTTCCTCGTAAAAAGTTTTTGCTATAACCTCCCCTTCTGCATGTACAGGATAAACACTTCCTTCTTTACCTTGTTCCCCCTTAACTAATAGATCCCCCTTTTGTATCATATCCCCATTTTTCACAACGGCTGTACCTTCGGCAGTAAATACCCTAACTACTATACCATCTTTATTAGCTATTAAATTACAGGGGGTTTGGTTACTAATTATAATAGGTGGTGATTGCCTTTCTATTACATCAACTTTTAGCTTTACACCTTCAATCCTCGCTTTTACCCACATTATTTCATCATTGCTTCTCGTAATTTTATTTTCAATGTCATAGACATCTATATTTTTCTTTCTGAGTCCAGGTATTACCCCAAACCCTTTAATTTGGTTACGCAATTCATAAGGGCTTATATAATGTTCTGTATTAATTTCTATGTTCCATACAAATGTGGATAAATAATATATTATACCTCCAAATAAAACTACTCCGAATAGAAGAGCAGATCGAGTTCTTATTTTCATTAAAAAAAAGGATAAACCTTGTCTTCCTATAATTTTAATTCTAGTGTCTGTTTGTTTTGCAACCTTGTTAATTTCGCTATAATCGCTTAACTTTACTTCTAAAACTACAGTTGTTATATTAATTTTTTTTATATTTTTAACTATAATCCCATTTCTCCATAGTAAATTTATAAATTTTTCTGGAATTAATGATTGAATTTCCATTGTGATATTACCTTTTTTGTATTTTTTAAAATTATTCATGACTTTCATACACAACAGACTTAAAGTTTCCACTTAAGGTTATTGTGTTCCCCCCTATAAATAATATTTTAAAATTTTTCCCATATATTGAGATTGGACCCACATTTGAATTTATTTTTATTTCTTCTTCTTCAAAAATTACTACACCCTTATGATTTTCTATATTTATTTCATTATTAGCCAAGATAGTAATCTTGGGTAAATCTAATAAAATATCTCTTGGTAATTCTAACTTGTTAGCTATAGTTTCTTTTGTTCTATAAAATTTATTTTCCATATACCCACCTCATAAAATACTTCATATTAAATTTATGAAAAAAAAACCTAAGAAATTACAGTTTTCAAACTTTATAATTTCTTTAGGTATATGAAAATAAAAAAAAAGACTCAACAAAAGCTGAGTCTTTTATTTATTCAAATATTTTTTTACTATTTGACTAACAAGCTTATCATCTGCTTACCCATAATTTTAAGCATAAGGCAGACATAATTTTCCCATGTGTTTCATGCTATTAGTTCCCAATTTTACCAAGGTTTCTCTGACTAACTCTGAAATTTCTAATTCAGTTAACTGCTGAGGAAGGTATTCTAACAAGATTATAATCATGCTTTTGTATAAAAGCTAAATCTTATCTCTTTCCATTTTCAAATTCTTGCATGGCGTCACACCTCTGCTTAACTTCCTTAGCTAAAACTTCGATAACCTGATTGTCATCAAGTTTTGAGCTGTCAGTTTTTCCTATTTGTAATACAGCAGCTTTGGCCATACTTATTGTACTTGACCTAAATTTATCCTTGCTCTTTACGGCACTTTTTCAGTCTTCTTGTAATCTTTCTTTAAGGGACACAACCAGTACCTTTTTCAAAAATTCTATTTGAATTTTCTCTTTCTTGCAGCTTCTGATTTTAATTTCTTCTTAACGCTTGGCTTTTCATAGTGCTCTCTTTTTCTTACTTCTGAAAGCACTCCAGCTCTTGCACATTTTTTCTTAAACCTTCTTAAAGCATTCTCAAGTGTCTCGTTTTCTCCAACTTTAATTTCTGACATTATTATCCCTCCCTCCGCTAGCTCAATTCAATTTAAATTTAAAGTAGCCAATGCGGGGCCTAAATAGCACATTTTTTATTATACAACACAATTTTACAGAATGTCAAGATTTTCATTGCTATTTTATTATATATAAACTATTATTGAAAATTCAACTTTTGTAAAATTAGTTATATGTTAACCAGGTGGCCACTGAAGCATCCTGCCCCCCAATAAATGAAAGTGTATATGTTGAACGGTTTGACCACCTTGTTCTCCGCAATTAGTAACAATTCTGTACCCACTTTCTGCAATCCCCAAGGTTTGCGCAATTTCCTTTGCTACTATAAATATATGCCCTATTATTTCTGCTTGCTCCACATTTAAGCAATTTAAGTCAGAAATATGTTCTTTCGGAATAATTATAATATGTATGGGTGCCTGAGGACTTATGTCTTTGAATCCTATAACTTTATCATCTTCATAAACCAGCTCACAAGGAATTTGTTTTTTTATGATTTTACAAAAAATACAGTCTTCTCTTTCCACATAATCACCTCCTACCCATCTTATATTAATATACTATTCAACAGAAAATTTTATTCTCCTGCTAAATATATTTATTCATTTTCAAATTATTTTAACAACATTTTGGAATGAAAGTCTACTTCTCCAATCATATGATCACCCTGGCATTCAATGAGTTTAGTTATATGGAATTCACCCTCTATATCCTTAGCTGCCTTTGAAGTAACCTTAATGTAGTTGTCAGTGTATCCTTCGAATTCATCCTCACTATTGCTACATTTTTGCTCATAAAGAACATTCATGCATTGGTTAATAAATCTGTCCATATATTTTTTTTCTAGCATATTGTTAAGCTCAATAAGCTTGTGACTTCTGTCTTCTTTAATATTCCCATTAATCTGTTCTTTTATTTCAGCAGCTTTAGTTCCCTTTCTTGGACTATACTTGAAAATATGCATTTTTGACAATTCTATGTCCTTTAAGAAGGTATAAGTCTCATTAAATTCTTCTTCAGTTTCTCCAGGGAAGCCTACAATTATATCCGTAGTTATAGATACTCCTTCTATATTCCGCCTTAGATTCTCTACTACTGTTTTATACTCCTGCGCTGTATACCTTCTATTCATTCTTTTAAGGGTTGCATCACATCCACTTTGCAGTGAAAGGTGGAAATGTGGACACAGCTTCTTAAATGACACTATTTTCTCAATAACGCCTTCTGTAAAAAAGGTTGGGTCTATTGATCCTATTCTTATCCTTTCGATACCAGGAACCTTATCCACTTCCTCTAAAATTCGAACCAAATTCCAGTTCTCTTCCAAATCTAAGCCAAAAGATGCAATATGTATACCTGATAAAAGAATTTCCTTAAAGCCATTCGCAGCTAATTCATGAACTTCTGATATAATTTTATCTGGTGCTTTACTACATACTGCTCCTCTTGCATAAGGTATTAAGCAATAAGAACAAAATCTATTGCAGCCATCTTGAATTTTTACAAAAGCCCTAGTTCTATCTTGATACTCTTTAATATTTAGCTCTTCAAAAACATTGTTTTTTAGAACATCGCTGACCTCTATAACTTGTTTCTTTTCTTCTCTAGATCTATTTACCCAATAAACAATATCACCTTTATTTCGGCTACCTAAAACTACATCAACGCCTTCAATGCCCGCTACCTCGTCAGCAGCTATCTGTGCATAACATCCCACCACTGCAATAACAGCATCTTCATTTTTGCGTCGTGCCCTTCCTATCATCTGCCTTGATTTTTTATCACCCATATTAGTAACAGTACAAGTATTAATAACATATACATCCGAAAACTCATCAAAATCGGAAACTTCATATCCCTCTCTAATAAATTTCTCTACCATTGCTTCTGATTCGTACTGATTTACCCTACACCCTAAGGTGGCGAAAGCAACCTTCATTATATATTTCCTCCTAAATCTCCTAGTTCATACATTATCAAACTTAAACATGTAAACCCTGCAGTCTCAGTTCTAAGTATTCTCGGACCCAAAGTGACAATACTAGCTCCAATTTCTTTCAATTTTAATATTTCGCTTTCTTCAAATCCACCCTCTGGTCCTATGACAATAGCAACTTTATTAATATGTTTCTTTTCTAAGTTTTCTACCAATTTCTTTATGCCATAGCCTTCTTCATTTTCATAGGGAACCACTACTAAATCCATAGACTTTAGTTCTTCTAAAAGTTCCCCAAATTCAATAGGAACATTAATCTCAGGCACCAAACTTCTCTTACTTTGTTTGCAAGCTTCAAGGGCTATTCTATTCCATCTATCTACCTTTTTAAATTCCTTAAGTTCAGTTTTAACTACTACTCGCTCTGTAATTATAGGTGTTATCGCTTTAACACCTAACTCCGTATTTTTTTGAACTATTAAATCCATTTTTGTTGATTTAGGCATACCCTGAAATAAGTATACTTCAATAGGACTTTCATTATTTATAGAATTTTCTTCTAATAGATTTATACTTACAGTTTTCTTATCAATTAAGGTTATTTCACCTACATATTCCTTCCCTTCACAGTTGTTGACACTAACCTTATCACCAACTTGAAGCCTCAATACCTTATATATATGCTTTACATCTTCACCATCAATAATAGCATTATTGTCTACTATGTTATGCTTTGGCACAAAAAATTTATGCATTATTTATTCTCTCCTCAACTTATATACTATAACTTTGCAACTATGCAAACCCATTCTCCCTCAATATTTATCTCTTCAATTTCAAAACCACATTGAGTTAGCTTATTTACCACCTCATCTTTTTTATTTAAAATTATTCCAGAAGATATAAAATATCCACCCTCTACTATAAATTCTTTAACTTGTTCAGTTAAAAACATAATTATGTCAGCCATTATATTTGCTATTACTATGTTAGCCTTTCCTTTAACAACTTCCATTAAATCTCCGTATAGTATCTCAATGTTACTTAAATCATTATAACTAACATTTTGCTTTGCAGACTCTACTGCTACTGGATCTAAATCAACTCCTATGGTTTTCTTAGCTCCAAGCTTAGCTGCAGTTATGGATAATATACCCGACCCTGTTCCTATATCAAAAACCGTTGAATCACTATTTACGTGCCTTTCTAGAGCTTTTATACACATTCTAGTAGTTTCATGAGTACCTGTGCCAAAAGCCATACCAGGATCTAGTTCCACAATTATTTCATCAGAATTTTTATTGTATTCTTCCCATATCGGCTTTATAACTATCTTTTCTCCAACCTTTATTGGTTTATAATATTTTTTCCAGTTATTTTCCCAATCTTCTTCATTTACTTTCGTTGCAGTAACAGAGCCTACACCCTTGTCTAGTCCAAAGGACTCCAAATTATTTACTCCTGTTTTGATATCTTTTAAATAACCTTCAAAT
>JAJXYA010000292.1 GCA_021780795.1 Bacillota bacterium
TATATCTAATATTAATAATTTTTCTGGTTTAAATTTAGATATTTGTCTACATAATTCAGAGCCTATGGATCCTCCTCCACCAGTCACAAGTATTGTTCTATCTTTTATATATTTATTTATGTTTTCTATTTTTTCCATACTTCCACTCCTTCCTTTATTATTGAAGCTTTATACCCTTGCTTCCATTTTATATTGAAATTCATTCAATCTTTTATATATTCCAGCCTTTTCAATTAGTTCGCTATTTGTACCCTTCTCTACAGCTCTACCTTTATCCACAACAAATATTACATCTGCATCTTTTATTGTGGAAAACCTGTGCGCAATTGCTAGTACAGTTCTACCTTGCCTTATCCTATTTAAAGCTTTTTTAATCTGCTGCTCACTCTCAGAATCAAGAGCTGACGTAGCTTCGTCTAATATTAATATTGGTCTATTCATTAGTAGTGCTCTAGCAATAGCTAGTCTTTGTTTCTGTCCCCCAGACAACTTACTTCCATTTTCATTTAACTTTGTATCATATCCTTCTGGAAGCTCCATTATAAATTGATGACAATTTGCTTCTTTACAAGCTTCGATTATTTCCTCGCTTGTTGCTTCTAATAAACCATATCTTATATTTTCTTCTATTGTCCCATGGAAAAGATTAATTTCTTGAGGTACTAAGGCTATCATTTTTCTAAGTTCCTTTAAGCTATATCCTTGAATTTCCTTACCGTTTATATAGAT
The DNA here is from genome assembly GCA_021780795.1 of Bacillota bacterium. Next base: position 730 of record JAJXYA010000292.1, read on the forward strand.
TTCACCTTTATACCCATTGTAAAAGCGCAATAATAATTTAGTTATGGTACTTTTACCTCCACCACTGGACCCAACTAAGGCAGCAAACTGTCCTTTTTTAATGCTCATGTTTAATTTATTTAAAATATTATTTTTATTATCATAGGAAAATTTTACATCCTTAAATTGAATTGCATATTTCTCTTTTGAGCTTATATCTTTTATGTTTTTTAAATCTTCCATTTCAATAGGTTCTTCCAAAAGTTCAACTACTCTCATTGCTCCTGCTAAGCAATATTGAAACCTTCCTACAAGGCCTCCGAATTTTTTAAAGTTAGAGCTTACAGTTCCCAAAAGTTCCATTATCGCAGCTAAAAGTCCAAGTTTTACCTCACCATTTACAACAAGAAAGGCCCCAACAGCAAATATAGCACAAAAGTTTATCCAGCTTACGAGGAAATTACAGCTATCTACAAGAGAACTACACTCTGTTCTTGATATTATTAACGAATATATATGTTCATTTTTTTCTTTTATATTATTTGAAATAATATCTTGTATGGGAAACATTTTTATTTCATTACTTCCACTTAATATATTTCCTATTAACTCAGTTAAGCTTCCCATTCCTAACTGAACCTTGCTACTTAAAATGGTTATTTTATCAGCTAATTTTAAATTTATAACGTAAAACAACAAACCAATAAGGATTAAAATCAACCCTATTTTCCAATTTAGAATAAACATAGCTATAACTGATCCTATTCCAGATACTACAGAATATATAAGATTTCTTAAGGCTGAGGTATAAGCTGATTCCATAATACTAAGGTCATTTGAAACCCTTGATAATATATTCCCACTATGATTTTCATCAAAATATTGAATAGGTAATTTCTCAATGTGTTTAAATATTCTCAGTCTTATTTGTGCGGTATTAATATTAATTGTTCTATAAAGCATAGTACCAAAAACTACAAATAATACACTTACTGCTATAGCTACTATACTAATAAATATTAGCCACTTTTTAATTGTTTCCACATCTCTAGCTATTGCAGCATTTATCATATTCATAATTAAAAATGGCAAAATCATTACTATACTTGCTTCAACTGTACTATGTCCTATAATTCCAACTAAATATATACTTTTGTTTTTTTCTACTAGTTTTATTAACTTAAGAAATTTATTATTCTTTAAATTATGCATTGCATCAATCCTCCTTTCTTAATTTGCTAAAAATTGTTTTTGAAATAATGCTTTATACGCAAAAGCATTTTTCATAAGTTGCTCGTGAGTACCTTTTTCTATAACCTCCCCATTATCAAGCACTAATATCTCATCAACATTTCTTATAGTTGATAATCTGTGAGCTATAATTATTACTGTCTTATTTTTCATAACCCTATCTAAAGCCTCTTGTATAAACTTTTCACTCTCATTATCTAAAGCTGAGGTTGGCTCGTCCAAGAGAATTATAGGGGAATCTTTAATTATCGCTCTTGCAATACCTATCCTTTGTCTTTGCCCACCAGATAAATTTAAGCCGCCTTCAGTTATTACAGTGTTGTAACCATTCGGTAGAGACATAATAAATTCATGGGCGTTAGCCACTTTTGCAGCATTAACTACCTCTTCTTTTGAAGCCCCTTTTTTCCCGTAACTAATATTTTCATATATTGTTAATGGAAATAAAAAGGTTTCTTGTGCTACAAATGCTATTTGAGACCTTAAAGCTTCTAAATTCCAGTCCTTTATCAATTCACCATATACATATACATGTGCTTCGATATTATTAAAAAATCCACATAACAACTTAAAAATCGTACTTTTACCACTGCCACTTGCTCCAACGATGGCCAATTTTTTACCACTGCCTATCTTAAAACTAATATCCTTCAACGTAATTTTCTTACTACTATAAGAAAAATTAACCTTATTAAATTCCATTACAGCTTCTTTATCACTACAAGAATAGGCCTCTCCACTTACTCTTTCTGTATCTAATTCAAATATATCAAACAATCTTGTTACAGCTCCAAAAGCATTTTTGGTTCCAGTTATCATATCTGGAAGAAAAGCTAAAGGCCAAACAATGTATGATAATAAGAATGTAAATGAAATCAGCTGCCCCGTTGTAATATCATTATTTATTACAAGATAGCTGCCATATATTATACAAATTACTGAAGGGAGCATTCTAAGAATAACTTGAAGTGGAGACATATACACGCTTATATTTACATTTTTTAATCTATTTTCTAATGCACCATTTATGTCTTCTTCATATTTTTCGTATAAGTGTTCTTCTATGTTGCACATCTTAACCATGCTTATGCCGTTTATTACATCTTTTATCTTCGCAGTTGCTCTTCCTATATATTCTTGCGTTCTTCTAGAGTATATACCAATGTTTTTACCAAATATGCATATTAGTACTAAAGTAACTGGCGTAAACATTATACTTACAATTAACAACTTGGTACTTATAATTGCCATATATATTGTAGCTACTACAAACAAAACTATTTGTGAAAAAATATTATATACTTCATTTTCCATATAGGTTTCAAAAGTAGAAAGATCTGTTGTAAATCTTGATATTATATCTCCAGAATGATTGTTTTGAAAATAAGTTGTTGGCAATTTTATTAGATGATTCAAGCCGAAGCTTCTAATATCTCTAAGCATTTTACCACTAAAGTATCCATACAATAATCTATTCATATATTGTATGAAAAAACCTATAGTGATTGTTGCCGCAATAATTATAATAAGGTAAACTAATTCTTGTCTTTTTTCGCTTAATGCTATATCTACTAGGTTTCTTACAAAATATGCCTGTAACACTTCAATTGCCATGCTGATAAAGGCTACTAAGAGGAATAAACTAAAAATGAACCTATATGGTTTTACAAACCTACCTATATAGTTAAAAGTTATATTAGTGGAATAGTTTTTTCTATTTTTCATAAAAACTCCTTTCTAGCATCCAACTAGGCGATTTGCTTCGAGCTTTTCAGAAATTATTTCTCCAATATCTTTTAGCTTATCCAAAATAAAAAAGTGTCCCCCATCAAATATATATACCTCACAATTTTTTAGTGTTAAGTTTTCCCACTCATAGCTATCACTTATACTAATATCCTTATCATCTTTTCCATTAAAAATAGTTATATCAAATTTGAATTTTTCTTTCTTTTCTTTATGCACATAAGTTTCAACAATCTTGTAATCAGCTTTTAATATTGGTATGAACATATTAACTAGTTCTTCATTTTCAAAAAAACCCTTTGGTGTCCCACCTATTTTATAAATTACTTTAATAAAATCGGAATCTTCTAGCTTATACAAATCTTCTTTTTCCTTTATAGCCTGTGGAGTATGTCTACCTGAAAAGAAAGCATGTATTGGCATTTGATTTTTTAATTTATAAATTTTATAAATTAATTCATATTCTAGAAGTGTGCCCATACTATGACCTAAAAATGCAAATTTTGTACCATCGAGCTTATCCTCAATCGAACTATAAATATCTTCAACAGCCTCTTCAATACTTTCATAAAAACTTTCCTTACTTCTCATTCCTCTTCCAGCAAGCTCTATTGGTATAAGATTTATTGAACTGCCTAAATATTTTTTTAAGCGATTATATATCATTGCAGTTCCGCCAGCGTAAGGTAGGCAAAACAAATTTATTTTTTCCATCTTTTTTCTCCTTTCAAAAATCTTTCAGTATTGTTGCAAAATATAATTATTTTGCAACAATCAAAATTACTTAACTAGCTGTAGCTGTGAAATAAGCTCGTCTGCTTCCTCCGTAGTTATCTCTCCATTTGTAAGCTTATCCATTATTATTTCCATTTGATCTTCAAGTAAAATTTCTTCTTTTTCTTCAGTTTCTTCCTCTGTACTACTCAATTTTTCAATAACTGCAGCCATTTGTTTTACTGTTGGGTAACTAAATATATCAGATATATCTAGCATTCCAGGGAACCTTTTATCAATAGCCTTAAGTAGCTGTGAAGCAATTATCGAATCTCCTCCAAGCTCACTAAAGTTATCAGTTACATCAATTTCTTCTGCACCTAAAATGCTCGCCCAAATATTTGCTACTATAGTTTCATATTCTGTAACCTCAGCCTTACTATTTATTTTCACTTCTATCCTTTGTTCATTAGCTCCATTGCTTGAGTTTTTATTTTTAATTACTTTTTCAATCTTTTGTTTCAATTGTTTTTCTAAATTAATTCCTATTTCGCCATCAGTACATTTTATTCTTTCAAAATCCAATTCACCTACAGCAACTCTTGTAATAGCTTTATTTAATACACTTTCTATCGCCTGGATACCATGGTTATTTGTTACTGCTTTAAATAGTCCCCTAACCTCATCAGCATTGTATCCTAACGCCATACCTGTTTCATTCCATACTGTCCAGTTGATTGTTGCAGTTTTGCCAAGCTTTCTTCTTCTATAAGCTGCAAAAGAATCCATGAAAGCATTTGCTGCTGCATAATCACTTTGTCCCATTGCCCCAATTATTGAAAGTATAGAAGAAAACATTATAAAGAAATCAGGATTATCTTTCTCCGTAAGCTTGTCTAGTATCCATGTTCCATCAACCTTTGGACGCATAACACTCTTAAATTTTTCCATATCCTTATTTAATATAATTCCTTCTCCTGCAATTCCAGCACTATGCACAATTCCATCTATTTTGCCTAGTTTTATGTTTATCTCATTCATTACCACCTTCATCGAATCTAAAGAAGTAACGTCTGCACTATATAGATGTACCTTTGATCCTGAAGCTTCAAGCTCCTTTATTGCTTTTAGCTTATTAATTAGAACTATATTTTCTTCTGCTTTGATAATTTCCTCCCACTTATCTCTTTCTGGCATAATAGACCTATTTACAAATACCAAATTTACTTTATTGCTTTTAGATAAATATTTTGCAACTTCTAATCCTATACCACCAGTACCACCTGTTATAAGATATACTCCGCCATCTTTTATTTGTACCTTCTCATCCTTTAAAGCCTTTACCTTTACTTCTTTAAATTCTTCGATATATCTTTCTCCATTTCGATAAGCAACTTGATATGCTTTTTCCTCAGCATTAATTTCTTCTAACAGTTCTTTCTCACTAGTACCTTCTTCAATATCAATACATCTTAATAAAACCTTATTATTTTCATTACCTACAACCCTTCCAAGAGCAAAGAGCGATGCATTTTGTGGGTTTATTTTTTCTTCTATTTTCGTAATTTCATTTACATAATCTGAAACCAAAATAACATCGATTGGTTTAGTTATCTTTTGTTTCATTAATGCCTTGCTTAGCTTGAACAAGCTATAAACTCCTTTACCCTTTTGTTGTTCCAAAGCTTCTAAGCTATCTAAATCACCTTTTCCTGCAATACTTGCCATATGAATAATTTTAGATATTTTCCCAAGGTCTAATTCATTCACGAGCCTTGAATAGCTTTCTATACTATCATCAATTTGGTATTTATTTTCCTTTAACATTTTATAACTATCTGACAAAGTTACTTCTATTATGTTTGAACCTTCTTTTTGAAGTGCTTCCACTGTTTTATTAGCTATATAATCACTATCTTTTATAATTAATATATTCTTTCCTGCTGCTTTCGCTTTAAATTTTTCAATATTTTGCTTTCTAAAGCCTACAGTATGATACTGCTTTTCATTTTCTCCTGCATCTCCATTAAATAAATCTTTTTGGACTCTCTTTAATGAATATCCTTCTATCTCCATAAAGACTTCTCCGGCTTCATTAATAAGAGAAACATCTAAGGTAATAGTTTCTAAACCTTTCTTAAACTCACTTTTTATTCTTTGATGACTATAAAACTTTAAAGGCATAGCTCCAAATATTTTAAAGCTCTTATAAGCTAAGGGTAAATACATACCTTGTTGTACATTTTGAACTAGCTTCTCCACAGCTACATTTAATGCATTATCTAAT
>JAJXYA010000237.1 GCA_021780795.1 Bacillota bacterium
AATTCTTTATTGATTATAACAGAAATTGGTATTCCAATTTTCACAGCTGTGATTCCATTATCATAAAAGGATTCTATAACTTTAAGCATCTTATATTGTTTATCTAAAGGTACATAAGTATCTACAGCATTGTAGGCATTTTGTTGCAGGAATGCAACCTTCAGGCATTTTGACACCTCTATAATTAGCCTTTGCTCATCTGGAAGTACATCTTCCCCTACCAGTTTAACTATCTCGATAAGCTTATTTTCTTCATATAAAAGCTTAAGCATCTTTGCTCTTAAATCTATTATGTCCTTAGCCACGTTTTCCTCATACCAATCCTTTAAAAGCGATAGGTAGCCACTATAGCTAGATAACCAATTTATTGCTGGGTAGTGTCTTGCATAAGCTAATTTTTTATCAAGGCCTAAAAAAGCTGAAACGAATCTTTTAGTATTTTGAGTCACAGGCTCTGAGAAGTCTCCCCCTGCAGGTGAAACTGCTCCGATTACAGTAACAGAGCCTTCGCTGCCGTTTAAGTTTTCTACATACCCAGCTCTTTCATAGAACTCTGCAATCCTTGATGGAAGGTACGCTGGATATCCCTCTTCAGCGGGCATCTCTTCAAGTCTTCCAGAAATTTCTCTTAAGGCTTCTGCCCATCTTGAAGTGGAGTCTGCCATTATAGCAACGTGATACCCCATATCCCTAAAATATTCTGCTAGTGTTATACCTGTATAAATACTTGCTTCCCTTGCAGCTACTGGCATATTTGATGTATTTGCTATAAGTACAGTCCTATTCATAAGCGGTAAATCTGTTCTAGGATCTATAAGTTTAGGAAAGTCTTCTAGAACTTCTGTCATTTCATTGCCTCTTTCTCCGCATCCTATGTAAACTATAATATCTGCATCAGACCACTTTGCAAGCTGATGTTGGGTCATAGTCTTACCGGTACCAAAACCTCCAGGAATAGCGCAAGTTCCTCCTTTAGCCAAAGGAAAGAATATATCTATTATTCTTTGTCCCGTAATAAGAGGTTTAAAAATAGTTTTTTTATCCCTTACAGGTCTTGGATTTCTCACAGGCCAATATTGGTAAAGTTTAAGCTCATAAACCTTTTCACCCTGCCTTAATTTTACTACCGTAGTTTCTATGTTGTAATTTCCACTTTGTTTTACTTCTATTACAGTTCCAAACACCCCTGGTGGTACCATTATCTTATGCATAATAGACCCAGTTTCTTGAACGTTTGCATATATATAGCCCTCTTTTAATTCTTCTCCAAGCGCTACGGTAATGTCTACATACCAAAGTTTTTCTTCATCAAGAGAAATGAGACCTATGCCCTCTGGTAAAAATCCATATGACATTTCATTTATTTTTTCTAGTGGTCTCTCGATTCCATCGAATATATTTCCTAATATTCCTGGTCCTAATTTAAGAGAAAGAGGACTTCCAGTAGAAATTACAGGTTCGCCTATCTTAAGACCACTAGTTTCTTCATAAACCTGAATTGTTGCGTAATCTTCTTCCAATATTATGATTTCACCGATAAGCTTTTTAAAACCCACCATAACCATTTCTCTCATTTTGAAGCCCTTCATGTGCTCTGCTTTTATAACTGGACCATTTACACCGATTATATTTCCTTCCATATTTTTTCCTCCCCTTGATGAACCAGTGGATACATGCAAATTCCGTGCTGATTCTTAAGCCAGCATTTCCATAACTCTAACACCAATTATTTCTTTACTTTCTTGTAATTTGGAATATATACTATTATCTATTTTAAATTTGCCTTCTAAGTCTTTGAGTATTAGGCCACCTATAAAATCTTCCTCTGAAATCCTTATTTCAGCATTCCCATCACAGTACTCACGACCTAAAGCTTCAATTTCATCTTGAAATTTTTCATAATCCCTTCTTAGTACTATAATATAGTAGTTTCCTTTATCTATTCCTTTTAAAGTCTTTTGTAAGACACTTATGAAATACGATTTATATTCCTCAGAACAAACAAATTCTGCAAGTTTTTCGCGTACAGCTTCCAAAGCATCATAAATTAACTTATCCTTAAGAAATAATACCTCTCTTTGCTTGTTTAGCCTTTCTTTTGCCACTATTTCATTTGCTTTAATGTTGAATTTTTTTGTAACTTCTCTTTGAAGGCTTAGACGTTGCTCTTCTATCTTTTCTTTTTCTTCATTTATTTTCTTTTCAGCGTCGTAGCTGAAAGCCTTTAATCTTTCTTCTTTTTCTTCATTCACCTTGTCATATATTATCTTAGAAAACAAACTTATCTTATCTTCAATGGTGGTCATAACAAAACCTCCTGCAAATTCTTATCCATCTAGCATTCCTTTGTCACAAAAAAACAATTATTAATTGTTTTTTTCTATAATTCTCATTATATCTTAAGCCCGATAGCCTCTTTAACGTATCTTAATATTGAGTCACTACCTTTACTTGAACCATGCCTATCTGGAATCTCTACTAAAAGTGGTCTTTCCTTTGACAATTTTATTTTATTCACTTCTTCAGGTATTAAAAGGGCAATTTTCTCTGTTATTATTATTATTCCTATGCCCTGATCCTTTTTTAATTCTTCAATTTTTCCTATTATTTCTTCTCTTCTATGAAGAACGATGCTTTCTATTCCTGCCATTTTCATACCTACAAATGTATCCATATTATCACTTATTAAATAGCTTCTCATCTGCTTCTCCCCCTTTAGGCACAATCAAATAAATAACAAGTCAGTAAACGAGTCTATTCTAGCCTAGTTTATTTATTTTAATATCTCTAAAATTATAATTTTGAAAGTATCATTATAGATATAATAAGTCCATATATGGCAATACCTTCTCCAAGACCAACAAAGATAAGAGTTTTCCCTAGTATCTTAGGATCTTCAGATACAGCACCTAAGGCTGAAGATCCAACGGCACCTACAGCATAGCCTGCACCAATAGTTGCAAGGCCCGTGGAAAGCCCAGCTGCTAAATATCCTAGGCCAGCAGCTGGATTCGCTGCAACTGTTCCCGCTGCGTTAGCTACACTGGGAATATTCACCACTAGTGCTCCCGTCATAACTGGTATAAATACTCCTAAGTTTATTTTTAATGCTTTTTTAATTTTTTGTTTTCCTAAAACATCTATCTTACTTTGCTGAACAACGCCATAAGTAATAGTAGCTATAACAACACAAAATGTTAACATTAATAATATAGTCATAATTGTTATTCCTCCTTGATTACATATTTTTTATATATGTTTTACTTGAATTTAACCTGTACAGGTTCAAAACTAACCCCGCCACCTTCATAATACTTACTGAATAACTCATAATATTCAAGCCGTAATCCTTGTATAAATACGATCAAACCTTCAAGGCATATAATTATTATATTTCCAAGTATCAGTATTAGTACTGAAGTAACTCCACTTTTAGTCATAGAAGCCATAGCCGAAAATGCAACAAACAAGCCAACATGATTTAAGGCAAAGGCACCTACTCTAATAAATGAAAGTGTATTAGAAAACATAGATAATAGAGTTTCTACTACTTCAAAACTTGATTCTATAAAATAATCTTTAGCTCCAGCTTCAAATAATATTTTTTTACCTATAATCAGATTAGCTAGCGGCTCTTTTAATAATATTATTAATAAAAAGAAAATAAAATATATTATCCAAATAGTTGTTGGTAATAATGGTTTTTTATAGACTATAGATATTATTAATATTAAAGCTCCAATATAGAACATAAAACCTGCTACTCCTTCTTTGCCGAAAAGTCCACGTTCTATGTCGTTTCTTCTTATGCTATTAGTAATTCCTAATATAAAACCTAAAATTAAGAAGATGCATCCAAATATTATAGCGCCAATTAGCATCTGGTTAATGTCTTCCATAGGTCTAATTAGCAAGGCATTTATTACTTTTTCAGAACCAAATACACTTCCATATAAAAATCCAAATACTATAGAGCTTATCCCTAACCGTTCAAAAACCCCACCTAAATTAATTCTACCCATCATATTTCTTAACAAAAATCCTGCTAAAAGCAATACTAATCCTTGCCCAACATCTCCAAACATAGCTCCAAACATTAGAGTATAAGTTATTGCCAAAAACATGGTAGGGTCGATTTCGCCATAGCTAGGTACACCATACATGTAAACCATACTCTCAAAAGGTCTAAACAATTTATTGTTTATAAGCATGGTTGGCGGAGTTATAGCTTTATTAGCTATTTCATTAGCTTCTTTTATAATGAGCAATATTCTATTATCAAAGCCCACCAATAACTTATTAAGGCTCTTTATAAAACTTTTAGGTATCCAACCAGAAAGATAAAAAAATTCCTTTGTACAAGCGGCACTCTTTTTAATTTCTCCAGACTTTTGCTCCAATTCATAACTATTTTCTAGACTTTTTATAATTTTATAATTTTCCTTTAGGAAACCGTAAATCTCCTTTTTAGCTTTCCTTAGTAATAGTTCTATCTCATTTATTTCTTCGCGCACAATCACTGACACTTCCTTCGGAATACCTGTGTAATGATTAGGAAGTACAATTTCTTCGCAATTTGCAGATTTAAAAATTCTTTCTGTTTCTACTACCAAAAGCACTGGAGTAAATGCTATAAATATAACAAAATCTTTTTCCTTATATAAAGATTCTATTACTGAGGGTATATTTTCATAATTTGCCTTTAATTTAACCATGCTTTGCTCTGACACTTTATATAACCCCACTTGAAAATTTTTCATAGTCGTAATCTCTTCAATGGGAATAGATACGTTCTTTAAAAATCCTAAGGCTTCATAGGTGTTTTTAAGATATTGCTCTTTTTCTTTTAAATCCTCAAATTCTTTGTTTAAAGCCATATATTTGCCATAGACTTCTGATAGTTGTTTTTCCATGGTATCAAAATCAAAAATCATCTCTTTAGTATGTTCTTTACTTACTGCAAAGGTCTTTTGAGCCTCTACAAGCTTTTCAATATATTTTAAACTTATATTATAATCCCTATCATATAAATAAGGCCTTATATAGCTTACATCCATTAAAGCCTCTATATTATCGGCGGAAGTTTTCAGTACAAAGTCTGACGAATTTATTTCTTGCAAAGCACTTACTGGCTGCATACAGCCTTCTAGTGCTAGTATTTTAGTTAATTTATCAAAATCTGTAATGGCTCCAACTAAATTAACCATATGCATTTTTTCTATAGACACAAAATCACCTCCTACTTTCCTCTGGGGTAGATAACAACTTATAATGTGACAGAAATATAATTCATACCGTTACTCATATCTATGACATATTTCTTTTCTTCTATTATAGATACAATATCTTTCATCTCAATCCTATAAACCATAAGATAACTCATAACCATGCTGATATTAGTCTCATTTTCTCTAAGAAATTTTTTAAAATATTTTTTTTGGAATTCCCGTTCCCGTTTTTCAATCAGATTAGAATCATCTTTTTCGTATATATATGCATATGGTGTTTTTTCAATTAGGGTATGAAAGTCTACCGTATTATTTACATAACAAAGTTTTCTAAGATTTTCCTTTGAAAGTTTATAACCATTATTTATAGTATAGTTAAACAATTCTTCAGGAGGTATCTTATAAAAAGTTTTTCCTCTATATATCCAGCCTAAATTTAAAAGGTCTGTTTCCAGGCCAATTATGCTATATCCTACTTCTTTATTCTCATTGTCTAAATGCTTAAGTTCGCGTCGTACAGAAGAAAAATAAACAAAATCAAGCTCTGTTTCAATCCTAAACAAACCTTTTTCACTTGTACCTTTAGCTAAATTTTTTAGACTCTTATAATATATGCTCCCCCTAAGTCCTTCTACAACCTCTTCCACATTTTTTAAAGCTAATAGATAATCATAATTTATTGTATTTAAGGAACTTCTCGCAATTAACTTATTTTCTATTTCATCCTTGCTACGACCTAAATATTTACCTCTAATAATCACCTTTAAGTCTTCTATTTCCCATCTTAAAAACAAAGCTTTTATGAGCTTTCTATACTCACCATGAAAGTAATTTATAAACTTACTATATATGCTTACATAATGCTTATCTAAAATAATCTCTAAATTACCCCTATGAATCTTCTCTAAGTTGTATCCTTCTAATAGTTCACTATAGTTAGTTTCTTCTTTTAAGACTTTAACAGTACTTTTAAAATCTTTACACTTTAACAATTTCAAATACTGATCTCTACTTAACATCTTTCCCATCAAAGCCTTTACTTTAGAATTTATAGCACTAAATTTAACAACACTTCCCATATATTTTCACTCCTATAGTGACTTTATTATTATGTTAAATATTTCATCTACAATTTCCGATTTATTACTTTGATATTTCGTATTAATATTATCTAATTGTTCTTCTTTCTCTTTTCTTATGTTACTTGCTTTATAATCTGCCTCAATTATCTTTTCACTACTTATGTCATTTTTAATATTTTTAGCTTCTTCTTGAAAACAAATCTTCATATCCTTTATTATATTTTCAAGCTCATCTTGTTTTTCTTTTAGCAGTTCATCAATGCCACTTCTATAACTTTCAGCATCTTTGTCTATATTCATTATTTTGTTCATTACAAATTCCAAAAAATCACCACCAATATTTTAATAATACATAATTTAACTTTTTTATATAATT
>JAJXYA010000372.1 GCA_021780795.1 Bacillota bacterium
ATGGTAATAATGATATAATCGTAAAAAATATTAATATTTTTATGCTTGATACATAATCTTGTGGTGTACCACTTTTATCTCCAAGTGATATATTAAGTTGTGGTAAGGCTGTACTACTCGGAGCCGCATATGCATTTATAGTGCAAAACATCATAATTCCGAGAGCCATCAAAAGCGTAAATGCTATTCTGTTTTTATTATTTTTCATGTTTCTCTTCCTTTGATTTTATATTCTTTACTATCTTAGAAAAATTTTTTCTTAATTTCAAAATTAATTCATTGTAGCTTTCAGATATCTCCGCTGCTACTTTTTTCTTATCTTCTTCAATAATATTAATTTCTTCTTCTGATAGTTCTGATAATTTTTCCATATGTCCAGCAGTACTAGTCATTACATATCCTTTTTTCCCAATTTTAACTATTAATATAAAATTTTCCTTTGTTACTTGTACTCTATCAATAACTTTAACATATTTGTTATTATTAATTGCACTCAATTTTGTTCCCATTAGTTTAAAACTTAAAAACATTAATCCAAGTGTTACTCCTAACGCTAAAATAAGTTTTACGAGCATTGTCAACAATTCAAAATTCATTTTTCCACCTACTGAATTATCATACTTTTAAATCTTATATCTGTTAGCTTGCCTTTTGTTAAGTCCTTATTAATAGCTTCTATCAATTGTTTTTTTATAACATCTTTATTTTCTGCATTATTTATAAAATCAGCTTTTTGACTTTTAAAATAAAATATTATATCATCTCTTACAACTACTTGATTGGCTGTCAATTCTTCAGCTAACTTTGTTTTTGTCTTATCATAACCTAAAGATAATTCCCCTTTAAAATATCTTTTCCCACCCTCATCAGCTAAATTAACAGTAAATTCTGATAAATCCATATATGTATTTTCTATAACAACTTGTTGGGCATCTATCGTTTTACTATTTTTCATATATAAATATACTCCCCCAAAAGTTGCCGCTCCTAAAACTATTAACCCTAAAATAAATAAAATTACTAAAACACCTTTATTACTTTTACTAGTATTTTCGCCCTTTTCTTTTGCTTTTCCTTTTCCAAAAGCCATTAGTATCACTCCTTACTATTTCCAACAATTAAAATGCTAATTTTTCATATTTTGTATGTAAATATCTTATTCTTGTACTTTATAACTGCAGTCATTACTTCTTCTACACTTTCTAGAATTATATATTTTCTTCCATTTATTAATGTTATTATTGTTTCAGGAACCTCTTCTATTTTTTCAATATGATCAGCATTAAGTATAAATTTCTCATGGTTCATTCCTGTTACGTTTATCATAAATTTTCACCCCTTACTTTTTTTTGAAATGTGCATTAATCTATGTACAATTCACAATACACACCTTAATTCAATTAACAATTATCAATTATTTTATATTGTGTATTCTGCATTATACATTTAAATACATTAAATATTTGCAAGTTGAGCTTAAAAGCTCAACTTGCTCATTATTATGTGATTATTTTCTTAATTCTAAACTATCTCATTAAGCCAGTAATAGTTTGAAGAATTTCATCTCCTGTAGTTATCATCTTAGATGCAGCTTGGAAACTTCTAGTCGCTGTGATCATATCTGTAAATTGTTCTGTTAAATCAACATTTGATGCTTCAAGAGCTCCTTGAACAAGATCTCCAAAACCACCACTGTTATCTGTAGCTGCTGCTTCACCAACCCCTGTTTTATACAAAGCTGCACCAGAGTTTGATGATACTTGCAACATATTTCCACCGATACTTGTTAATCCTTCTGTATTTTTAAAGCTTGCCATACCCATTTGCCCTATAGCTGTTCTTGCACCACTTCCAAGTACAGCTGTAATAAGTCCATCTTTACCTATTTCAAATTTTTTGATAGGATCTAATGTACCATCAGCCTTCACTACTGAATCTGGTATGGCTAATGGTACTAAACTTCCAGCCACTGCTATCGGCTTTGTAGCCGCATCTGCATCTACAAAATTAACCGTAGTTGCTCCACCAGTAGTACTGGCAACAAGACTACTTGTACCACCGCTTGAAGCAGACATTGCATATCCCATAACTCTATATCCATCTGCTGTTAATAAATTTCCATCTTTATCTAAAGTTAAATTTCCATCTCTTGTATACAGAGTTTCATCCATCGCCTTTGTAGCTGCTGTTGTTGTTGTTGATATATTACCATCTATAGGTCCTTTACCAACTACTAAATATCCATCACCATCAACACATACATCAAGTGATCTTCCGGTTGATAAAGCATTTCCTTGTCCCATTACTTTATTTATACTTGATAATTTTGCTCCAAGTCCTACTTGCTTAGCATTTGTTCCACCTTTTGTCGTTGTAGGTGAAGTTGCTTCTCCAGAGTTTTGATATAACATATCGCTAAATTCTGCTCTTGAAGACTTAAATGAAGTAGTACCTACATTTGCTATGTTATTACCAATAACGTCTAATTTAGTTTGATTAACCTTCATTCCGCTTATTCCAGAATACATACATCTTAACATAAACGTTCCTCCAAATCATATTTTTTATTTTAACTTGCTTCTATCATTCCACAAGTTGAGGCTTCCTTTAGGTCCAGCCTATAAAATTACCACACTATCTACATTTGTAAATATGTTGTCTTTTGCTCTTTCTTTATCAACAGCTGTTATAATTGTTTTGTTTTCAACGCTTGCAATTATCGCTACGTCTTTATATAACATAACTGTATTCTTTGAATTTTTATCTTTTGCTATCTTAAATCCTTTTTCTATTTGTTTCATGTCTTTTTCTGTAAAATTAATTTCATTGAGTCTTAGAGCTGCGTGTTTCGATACAGTAAAACCTTCATCTTTACTTTTAACACTATCTAATACATCTTTGAAGCTTTTATTCTCCTTTGCATTAGTTGTATTATTTAGTTTAGGTTGTGTATTATTAATTTGTTCAAAATTTCCTACTAAATATGTTTGTCCGTTAACAATTCTATAACTCATCTATTCTCACACTGTTGTTGTCGTTGCTGTATCTTTTGTTGTATTTAGCTTTACATTCATTTCATCATCTGTTAAGTCTCCAGCTCTTACTATATCTCCATAGTCATATGTCTTCGTTTCGCCTGTTGATTTTCCATCTGAATCTAAAACATTAACTTTTATTTTTACCGTTGCATTACTAACAGTATCCATATAAGCACCACTTACTGTTCCCTTTACTAGGGTAGTAGTACCGTCCGTACCTACTTCTGCTAGAACAACATTCTTTTTGTCTGCTGCCAAAGCCGAAGCCGCTAAGAAATCTGAATTAAGTGCTGCTCTACTATTTGAAATTGTGTTAGTGTCTGTTGTTTTTACAACTCCTATTATATTTTCAACAGAAACTTCTGCATCTTTTCCATCAATTTGCATATCCAAATAAGTTCCTCCAGATTTTTTGATTACCCCAGTTACAGAACCTTGAACATATGCACCAGAATCATCTTTTTCATTTGTTATTACTGTTTTACCAACCATTTGTTGATATGCAGAATCTGACATAGTAGTATTTAAATTTGTCATTTGTTCCATTGATGCAAATTGAGCCATTTGACTAACATAAGCACTTGAATCTTGATTTTGTGTTGGATCTAAATTACTTAATTGTGCTGCCAATATTTTTAAAAATGAATTTTTATCCATATTACCACCAGTTGATGTTACAATTTTAGTTCCCTTAGTAGTTGTCCCTGAAGTAGCAACATTAACGGTAGTATTATTTAATGAATTTGCTGAACTACTCATATTTTACCTCCTATGCAAAAAATTCTACATTACTATTAGTAGATGGAATATTCTCTATTAAATCTTCTTCAGTAATTGTTGCATTATTTCTAGTATTACTATTATTGTTTCTTCCTTGTTCTTCTGACAGTTGTCTTCCAAATCCTTGTTCTGTAAAGAATGTTGTATCTTCCTGGTAAAGTTCAATATTAACATCCGATATTTTAATGTTTTGTTCTCCTAGTTGTTTTTTAATCTCCGTTAAATTTTGTGAAAGTAAAGCCGTTGTTTCCTTTGAATTAGCTTTTAAGTTAGCTTTCATTACACCATCTTCTTGAATTAATTTTATAGTTATTTCTCCTAGATTACCTGGATTAATCTTAACTGTTAATTCTTTAAGTGAATTGTTACTCATAAATTTAACATCTTGTATTAAATCATCTGCAAAAGTAGCTTTATTAATTGTTAATCCTCTAGCAGTATCAACGCCTTGATTTTGAACAGTTTGAGTCCTTGCTGCAAATAAATTTATTTTATTTAAAGAGCTATCCTTATCATCATTAATTAATGAATTTAAAAATTTATCTTCTTTTGTAGCTTTAGTAGTATCGTTCTTATTACTTTCATTTTCAGTTGAACTTTCTTTATTATCTTGTGAATAGTTTTTACTAAGCATATCTTCAAGTGATAAAACTTTTCCACTTTTTCTTTGTTTATTATCTAGCATATTAGATATTTCTGACATTAAGTTTTTTATACCACTTTTTACATCTTTTGTAGCCTCAGTATTATCATCTGCAATATTAGCGCTTAAATTACTTAAAATTTTCTGCATTGATTTTAGTACATCAGTATCTAAGTTACCTTTCACTGAATCATTTTTCAAAAGTTCCATCAACTTATCCATAATGCTACTTGAATTATTTTTAGAAGCTGCGTTTCCATTAATTCCTTCAATCATAGTTTTTAATACATCAGAATTAATTTCTCCATTTGACTTTAAATCTTCTTCCTTAACACCGAACTTAGCAAGTAAACTTAGTAATTCATTTAATATGTCATTCACTTTATCCTTAGAATCAGATTTACTATCCTTATCTAATTCTTCAAGCTTTTCTTTTAATTCATCAATTTTAGTAGTATCTTTAGTATCAACTGAAGTTTCATTTTTATTAACATCATCTTTAGAAGTTGTTTTTGAACTTAATACGTCTCTAAAATCTTCACTTTTAGAAGTTTCAGGTTTAGACGTAGTTTTATTATTATCTACTTTATATAATTCTGAAGTAGATTTACTTGATAAATTTGTATTATAAGTTTGTGACAAAATATCAATACTATTTGTTTTAGAATTAATTGATGTGTTTGTAGTTGTAACCATTATTCTCACCTCCCTTCGATGTTCAGTTAAGAGTTTGAAGTTAACAATTGACAGTTTTTGATTAAACCCTTTCAGCATTTCTAAAATTATATATTCTTCCAAATTCCAAAGGAATTTGTTGCTTCGTTGTTAACTGTTAACTATTAAGATTTGTCTTGATTTCTCACAAATGCATAAAGAGCTAATTCATCAAGATTTATTTGCTCTACCCTATCTTGTTCCTTTACATATGCTTCATATTTTTTGTCCTTTAGTGTCTGCACTGTTTTTCTTTCCATTTGTTTTTCTGTTAAATCTCTTCTTCTTTTATCAATTTCTTGATTTTTTATAAATAAATCTTTTTCACTAGACTCTATTCCACTTTGCACTCCTTGAATATAATATCTTTTTAGTTTTTGATATATTATATCTTCATTAGGAGATATTCCTTTATATTTATTATAATTTTGATTAAGTTCTTCTAGTTTTTCTTCTATTTTCTTTTTTTCTCTCTGACTTTCAGTAAATAACCTTTTACTTTCTTCTTCTTTTTCTTTTCTAATTTCAAGAAGTTTATCTAAACCAAACTTAAATCTTTCAGCCAAAGTGAACACCCCTTCTTTCAGTTATGGGTTCTCTACTTAAACATAGATATTAAAGTATCTTCCGTTACTTCAAAACTTGACTTTTCATCAATTCCTTGACGCAGGAAGCCATTTAATGAATCATTATAATTGATTGCCATATCAATTTTTTTGTTACTTCCTTTAACATAAGCACCTAAATTTATTAGATCTTCTGAATCCTTATAAGTTGCTAAAAGATCTCTTGCCATAGACGCTGCTTCTTTATGATCTTTAGGCGCTATTTGACTCATAAGTCTACTAACACTATTTAATATATCAATAGCAGGATAATGATTTTTATGTGCTAAATCTCTTGATAGAACTATATGTCCATCTAATATACCTCTAACTGCATCAGCTATAGGTTCATTAAAGTCATCCCCATCAACAAGCACAGTATAAAAAGCTGTTATTGATCCATTTTCAGATGTACCTGATCTTTCCATTAACTTAGGAAGCTTTGCAAATACTGAAGGTGTATATCCTTTAGTTGCTGGAGGCTCACCTATAGCAAGTCCAACTTCTCTTTGAGCCATAGCAAATCTAGTAACCGAATCCATCATCAGAATTACCTTTTTGCCTTTGTCTCTAAAGTATTCTGCTATTGCAGTAGCTGTTAGTGCTCCTTTAATTCTTATTAAAGCCGGCTTATCTGAGGTAGCACAAACTACAACAGATTTTTTCATACCTTCCGGACCTAAATCATTTTCTATAAATTCTAAAACTTCTCTACCTCTTTCACCAACCAACGCAATAACATTAACATCAGCTTTAGCTTCTCTTGCTATCATTCCTAGAGTTGTACTTTTACCAACACCACTACCTGCAAAAATACCAATTCTTTGTCCATCACCACAAGTTAAAAATCCATCTATTGCCCTAACTCCAGTTGGCATTATGTCCCTTATCCTCTTTCTCTTTA
>JAJXYA010000217.1 GCA_021780795.1 Bacillota bacterium
GATCTTAGAAGAGCTTAAAAATAAAGAGGAAGCCCTGAAAAAAGCCATACATACCACCTCTTTAAGACATAAAGAAGCCTTACTATTACAGGAAAGCCAACAAAATAAATTGCTCCATTATGAGGAAAAAGGTAAGGGACTAGCGAAAAATTTCCCGGGAGATAATAATTTGTTGCTAGAAAAGCAGAAGGCTTATAGCATACTTTCAGATACCCTAGAGAAAGCTGTAGAAAACCATAAAATAAAGGTTGAGCTTCAAGAAAAATTTAGCCTTATTAGCAGTGAAAGTGCAAAACTTAAGTTAAACCTAAAAAGCGCAGAAGAAGCTATAGAAATTAAGAAGACTGAGCTTAAAGCTATAGAGGAAGAAATAAAAGCAATAGAGATAAGCAGCATGGCAGCAATTTTAGCTTCTAATTTACAAGAAGGAGAGCTATGCCCAGTATGTGGCTCTATGCATCATCCTCACAGGGCAGAGGTAGTTGTTGATACTGCCTTAATTGATGCGAAAAGCTTAAAACAAAGAGAAGAATTAGAGCTAGAAAAACTATCTAAAGACTTTCAAAGGCTGCAAATAAAAGCTGCAGAGCTTTTAAGAGATGAAGAAAATATTAATAACCAATTAGCCTTAGTCTGTGAAAAGCTTAGTGGCATAAATATTGAAGAGCTCCATAAGGAGAAAAACTTAAGTGAAAAGGCATTACTTCAGTTTAAGGAAGCCCTAGAGGTCTACAACAAAGAAAAAAGCGAGCTGGATTTAGCCTTAATTAAGGTAAAGGATGAAAAAAGCAAGGTAGACAGATCGGAAGCAATACTTGGAGAGGGTTTAAAAAAGGAAAGAGAAGCCTTAATAGCATTAGAAGGAGAGTTGTCTAAAGCCACAGAAAAACTAAAACTACTTCAAGAGAAGTACCTCTTCTTAAAACAAGACTTGCTTCAGCAAGAGGCCTTAACGAAGCAGGGGGAAATACAAAGTGGCAGTGCGCCAGCAGTATCTATAAAAGAAAAAATACAGCAACTTAAAGTCTTGGATAATGAGGTAATAAAGCTAACTTCAACAGCTAAGAAGCTACGAGTAGAGTTATTAGCCATAGAAAAAGAAAGATCCGATGTAGATAAGAGCTTAAAGGAACTTACTAATTCAAAAACAGAAATAGAAACTAATGGCAAGGGAAAAAAGGAAGAAATAGACCGTTTGACTATTCAAATTATAGGGCTTTGTGGATTTGTTCCTTCAAAAGAACTTACGCCAAAAATTGAAATAGAAAAGGTAAGAGCTGAGATAAAAGGCATCAATGAGAAAGAGGCAAACTTAAAGGATATTTTAGAAAAAGAAAATATAGAAAAGCAAAGATTAGAAACTCAGAAAACCAGTGAAGAAAAGAAAAGCGAAATGCTTTTAAAACTATTAGCTCAAGGTGAAGAAAAATTAAACCTAGCTCTTAAAGAGAACTCCTTTGAAAATAGTGAAACAGCTTCCTTTTATTTAATTTCAAGAGAAGCCTTGATGATAATAGAAAAAGAAATAAAGCAGTATGAAGAAGCTATGCGTAGCCTTCTAGATAATTTACAAAGGGTAGAAAAACTGCTTGGCGGAAAAGAAATAGATGTTGAGCTTTGGGAAGAACTAAAAGAGAAAAGAGAAGTGGTGCAAAAGCTTCTTGAAGAAAAAACTAAGGCTATAGGTGCTCAAAGTCGTGCCTTAGAGGAAATGGAAAGAAAGCTACAAGAAGTTAAAGCTCTTTTGATAAAGAGGAAAGAAGTAGAGCATAAACTTGGTCTTTTAAGAGAGCTTGATACTTTAATCCAAGGGAATAAGTTTGTAGAATATGTAGCCATGAAGCAGCTTAAATATATCTCCATGGAAGCCTCAAAACGGTTAAAGGACATAACAAGAGGACGTTATGCTTTGGAGCTTGATTCTGATGGAGCCTTCATAATGAGGGATGATTTCAATGGCGGCACAAGACGTGAAACCAACACCTTATCCGGTGGAGAAACCTTCTTAACCTCATTATGTCTTGCACTGGCACTATCCTCACAAATTCAACTAAAAGGTAGTGCTCCTCTGGAGTTCTTCTTCCTAGATGAAGGCTTTGGAACTTTAGATACGGACCTTTTAGAAACAGTAATGAACTCACTTGAGAAGCTTCATTCTAGTACACTGTCTGTGGGAATAATAAGTCACGTGGAGGAACTTAAAAATAGGGTGCCAATAAAACTAATAGTTTCTCCAGCAGAGCAAGGACAGGGTGGTAGTAAGGTGAAACTAGAGTATACTTAGAAGGGGTGCATAGCGTATGAAATTTCTCCTACGTTCCTGCAAATGAGTTTGAAACTGGAAATTTGATTAAGAAATTCTAATCTTTTGCTCACATAAAATTCTCTAACGTTCACATTCGCCGTCCTGGCTCAGGTTCACTAGCTTCCACGTCCTGTGGAAGCTTACGAGAATTTTACATTCGCAAAAGAAGAATTTCTAAATCAAGTTTCAATAGTTTCTTCACTTCATGTTGCAGTAACTGCGGAGAAATTTCATACAATTATGTATATCTATACTCAAGGTATAGGATTTCTCTTATGCCTTAGAAAGGTATCGGAAACAGGAATATAAACAATCTCTTCCCCAAAAAAATCTTTTAGCCGGTAGGCTGCGCGTTTGTTATATATCACAATTAAAAGAATGTTTTTGAAAGTGTGAAATGATTCTTCTTTTATATTAGCGTAGCTATTGAATGGAAGTCTAGTTTCTTTTATCAATAAACGTGTTTAATAACATCATGACATACAAGTCTGATAATATTGGTTATTTAATAAATGTTGTATAAAGTGGCTATAAAAATATGTAGTTACTTTGAAATTATTCCTCAAAAAAGCCCGTCTTAAAGTCTTTTAGCCGATAGGTAGCGCGGGTGCTATATATGAAAATTGAAAGAATGTTTTTGAAAATGTGAAATGATTGTTATTTTTATATTAGCGTAGCTACCGAATGGAAGTCTACTCCCTTTTATCAATAGACATATTTAATATCATCATGAAGCCTATAGGATATGTATATTGAACCGAATAATATTGTTGTCAAAACGCTTAATCATTTCTTACAGTATATGGTATAATTATAGAAGGAACTGTATTATACTTATATTTTAGAATGAATTTAAAAAGAGGTGTATATATATTAGTATTATTATAGCTTTGATTTTAAGTTTTATTATTTGTCTATATTATCTTAAAACTTCAATGAAGGTGAGTTTTAAAGGGACTAAAGTAAGAGTAGCATTAATTCTAATGATAATTGGAGTTCTCTATTTATCAATAGAACTTTTCTACCCAAGAGATTTTATGGTTTCAGGTAGTACTGTCGAAAGCACTAATTCTTGTAGTTTAGAAAAATCAGAAGAGAATAACCTTTATTATATTTCTGTTACTCAACATCAAAACGGCAATAAAGAAACAATAACAAAATTAGAATGTACTAAAAAACAATATGATGTTATAGATACCAAAGATCAATATGATGGCATGAATGATCCAAAAATATATTATACATTTTATAGGGTGAATTTTTTTAATAGGAGAACAGGTAAAATTTTAGAATTGGACAACAAGCCCTTATTACATGGTATTGGAGCTTCTTATATAGTTGACTAATCCATAGATTAAATTACTAGAAACAAAATGGAGGACAAGATTATGAAATTATTTTTATATTATTTTTTAATTATAAATTTATACGGTATTTTTGTGATGTATTCAGATAAGAATAAATCGAAAAAGGGAAAATGGAGGACTCCAGAAAACACTCTTTTCACTATTGCCATTGCTTTTGGTGCGCTGGGTATATTTATAGGTATGAGATTATTTAGGCATAAAACCAAACATAATAAATTTGTAATAGGGATACCCTTAATACTTATAGTTCAAGTGTTTATATTTTTTAAATACATTTATAAGTTACTGTAAGTTCCATAATTTATTAATTGAAGTTTTTATCCTTTTGAAGGTATAATAAAGGTAAGATTATACAACGGTATATTATAGATTGAAATGGATAAGATACTTATTGTAATTTTGAAAGGTGGCAATAGTATGGAGAATAAGATGTTTGAATTAATGGAGAAGATGTATATTGAGTTTTCTTCATTTAAAACTGATATAACTACTGAAGTTAAAGGTATAAGACAGGATTTAAATAGTGTAAAAGAGGACGTAAAAGGATTAAAAGAAGATGTAAAAAGCCTGAATGTTAAAGTTGATAAAAATACTATGTTATTAGAGAATTTGACAGTTAAAGTTGAAACTATAGCAGAAGTACAAAAGTCAAATATGGAGCAGAATGAAAAGGCTCATAATGAAACGGTAAAAATCTTAAATGAAAAAATTGAAGTTGTAGAATTGGCTATAAAAGACACTTCAAATGATCGTAAAGAAATACAAGAAAATCTAGAGCCTCTTTGTGAAGACATGATTGTAGTTAAAAGTGTTGTAAAGATTATTTCAAATGATATTGTAGATTTAAGTGATAAAATTGAATTTATTGGGTTGAAAGAGTTTGATAATGAGCGTGAACTCTTCATGATTAAAAAGAAACTAACTCAATAATAAAGGATTCATTTAGAGCTAGGGATATATTCTTAAGAACTACATGAATTCTTTTTTATCTTCAAACTGTGCATAATTATTCAGAGAGAACTAATAAAGTTTCATAAAAATTGTATATATTAACATTGTATGGCTTGTACGGTGTATAATTATAAAAAGTTATCCTCTTTCGGTGGATAACTTTCTTTGAATTGTGGATAAATTTTTAATTATCTGAAAATATCTTATAATACAACGCATCCTTTCTATCTTCCTTCAATCTAAAATTCCGACGAACTTTAGTTACTTCGTCAGGACAAATATCAGCAATAACCAGACCTTCCTCCATATATAAACTGCTGATTATATTTCCTAGTGGATCTATAATCATGGAATCCCCACTGTAGTTTAGCCCATTTCCTTCGCCAACTCGGTTTATTCCAGCAATATAGCATTGATTTTCTATAGCTCTTGCTTTTAGAAGGGTAATCCAGTGTTCACGGCGCTCTATTGGCCAGTTAGCTGCAACGGTTATTAGGCCAGCGGTCTTTGAAGCTATCTGAAATATTTCTGGGAAGCGTAAATCGTAACAGATAAAAGGAGCAATAGTAAAATCAAAAGCACTGAAGAGTTTAATCTCATTTCCGCTTTCATAAAACATAGTTTCTGTTCCAAAGGAAAAAGGGTGAATTTTAGTGTAATTTACAAGTTCTGTGCCTTGAGGAACGCCTCGATGCAGCACTGGAGGCGACACTACAGAGTATTTATTTTTACTATTAGAAATGCCTTCAACATATCCAAAGCCTATGAAAATATTAAATTTAGAGCTGCTTTCTTTAAAAAACTCTAGGGTTTCATTATTGTTCTCTCCTATAAAAGAAGTATTCATAGAAAAGCCCGTTAAAGTCATTTCAGGGAATAGTATCATATCCACCTTTTCAGTAACTGCATGTTTTATAAATTGCAAAGCGGTTTCTTTATTCTTATCTTTATCTTCCCAAGCAACATCTAATTGGGCTAGTGCTAATCTCATGTGTCATCAACTCCTCCATAATTATTAATTCTTCACTAATAATATCTTTCTATATTACATATTATATCAGAGTAAGGTTGGAATGCGTAAAGCTTGATAAAAACTTATTGGAATAATAATACATTATAAACTATAATATTAAATTAGAGAGATTTTTAGTTGTCGACTGAAGAAGGTGGTGACCTATGTTAAAAGATTTAAAACAACTTGTATCAAGGGCTATTGATGATGATATTACTGCCTTGGCAGCTCAGCTTGCTTATAATTTATTGTTATCATTTTTGCCTTTTCTATTGCTGCTACTTACAATGTTAGGCTATAGTGATTTACAAAGTAAGGATGTGCTTATATATCTACGCCAAATTATGCCAAAGAGTGCATTTGATTTAATTTATACCACGGTTATTGATATAGTGGATTCAAGAAATGGGAATTTACTATCACTGAGTATATTAGGTGTAATCTGGTCAGGGTCCAGTGGTTTCAGAGCAATAATAATTGGATTAAATAAGGCATATGATGAAAAGGAAACAAGACCTTATTGGAAAACTCTAGCTATATCTATATTATTTATGATAGGCCTTGCGGCTGTCATTATAGTGGCAGTAGCCTTAGTAGTATTTGGACAAATGATAGGTAACCTTATCACTGAACACTTACATTTATCTAGTGAGTTTAGAGTAAATTGGGATATAATAAGATACTTAATAACTCTA
Source organism: Bacillota bacterium (assembly GCA_021780795.1). The sequence goes on from JAJXYA010000217.1 coordinate 6,331, forward strand.
TGTGGAATGGTATTTGTATTTGCAGCATTATATCATTTTACTCCTTGCAGAAGATTAACTTGGAAAGAAGTAATGCCTGGAGCTACTTTTAGTACCTTAGGTTGGTTAATATCTTCTTTAGGTTTTGCATATTATGTGAATAATTTCAATAATTATTCTAGTGTATATGGTGGTATAGGAGCAGTAATAGTGCTTATGCTGTGGCTTTACATAACCTCCATAATAATATTACTTGGAGGAGAAATTAATGCACTGTTAGCCTATCAAAAAGTTGGAAAAGAAAAACCCAGGGGGAAGAAGTATTGAAATTTCTTCT
>JAJXYA010000089.1 GCA_021780795.1 Bacillota bacterium
ATGGGTCTATCAGAATTACCAAATCCTCTGGTGTCTATTCCAATGCATCTGTATCCCATCTTTGGAAGTTCATTAAACTGATATTCAAACAACTTATGGCTTCCAGGCCAACCGTGAAGAAACAAGATTGTCTTCTTGCCCTCTGGATTAAGATCTTCCACATAAATTTTTACATTTGGTTCTACTCTTACATAGTATCCCAAGAAAATACCTCCGTTAATAAAATTTCTCCATTAATATATTATTCTCTTGAGACTAATATGTGAATTAATTATTTGATTTAAATTTTGCATAAATCTTAAACCAAACCATCTATATGTTCTTCTCTAGTTAATCCTCATTTGTTACATTCTTGATAACAGTTCTTTTTTCTTTTTACTAAACTCTTCTTGAGAAAGAGCTCCTTTTTCAACTAATTCAAACAGTTTATTTATTTGACCTGGTATGTCCACATTATTAAAATCTCCATTGATCTCCTTAGGCTCAAGTGAATAATCAAGTTCCTCTAGAAAAGCATTTGGATGATTTTCAATATACTCTTGTCTTGCTTTTAAAATTGAAGTTGCGCCTAAAGTTGCCATTTTAGATTCTATAGTTTTTTCTACTTCTAAATTGTTCTCTTTATAGGTTATTATCAAGAAAAGATGAGTTTCTTGTGGAAAAGTTAAATCACCTATTATACGTATTTTATTAGAAATTACTTGCTTAGAAAGTTCCTTATCTGTTGTAACTTTAACCTTTTTTATATTTTCTATTGGTACAAAAAAATATTCAGCGGTTATTGGGGTGTTATATAGAATTCCAGAACTATTTACTAATATATTTGCATTAAAAGCACATTTAATATTGGCGAAAGAGTTACCACCTTCATTGAATTTTCTAATATATGTTTTCTTATTTTCTTGAGCCCTTTTTAGGGTTTTCCACCTATTGTATAATAATTTCATAATAATATTTTCACCTCATTAGTCTTATTATCATTTTTAAAATATATTTTGTGACTATTAATTTAAAAATCAAATTTGTATATTGGTCTTAAAACATATTCCACAGAGCACCTTTAAAAATTAAACATATTCCAGAGTAATGGATTTTTAAAGGATATGACCTAGGCTTATATCTATAAATTTAGCTGAAATATGCTAACCTAATTATATGTTTTGATTTTCTTTGATTCCAAAGCGTATCGAAATTTATCTCTTGACGCTCACCATAGGTGGATACTGAAATATAATATATGTTATCTTTAGAATTCAGCCTTAAGCCAGTGATAGTCATCCAGTGCCAAGCATATTCTTTAAATTCCTTTATTGGATGTTTAAGAACTAGGATTGCAACGGGAAGTCTTTGAAATAATGCTTCAGAAATAAAGCTTATAGCGTCTTGAACACTAGCAGCATTATCTTCTAGGATATGAGGGACTAAAGATACACTCCTTTCTTTTGAAAACGCCAAAACACTCTCTGAGAATTGGTGAACAGAGGTAAGTCCAAAAATTCCTGGCTTTACGTATTTTCGAATCTCAATCATATGTAGAGTAAAATCCTTCATATTGATAATGCCTTTATAAGGATATAAAGCACTATATTTATCCGTAAAAGTTTGAGATAGATATGCAGTTATATTGGCTGCAGCAACAGGGCCACAACCACTAAGCTGATGAATTTTTTTTGGAAACCAGTACTGATTGCCACCATAATATGAAATTTCCGAGTCATATATATCTAATTGAATGTCCTCAATTTTAGTGTTGTTAGGTGTAATGAAGCCTTCCATAGTTATCACCCCTTAATCTGATTTTAAAATAAAGTGTATGTATCTGTAATGTAATAAAAATAGAGATTTTATACTTGACTATATTTTAAAATATAGCATACTAATAAATAGGTAACAATAAAAAAATAAAAGATGGTGACAAAATGAACAATAAACTTACTAAAAAAGATATTGAAGAACTTCAAAAAGAATTTGATTATCGTAACGGGCCTTTAACAATGGAGATTGCACATGAAAAAATGGTAGCTGCAGCTCATGGTGATAGAAGTGAAAATGCAGAATATAAAGCCGCTAAAGCAAATATGTACGATAACTACAGAAGAATGGGTTATCTACTAAAAATGATTAAAACTGCTGAAATTATAGATGATGTTGTTGTTGATACCAAGGGAGCAAATATAGGTGATAAATTACTGATAAAATTTGAAGGCTGTGATGATATTGAAGAAATAGAACTTGTTACAACCCTGCAAGTGGATATATTAAATGGAAAGTTTAGTATTGAGTCGCCATTAGGAAAGGTTTTGTTCGGAAAGAAAATGGGAGCTATAGTAGATGTAGAATCCCCTGACGGAAATTACAAAGTAGAGTTAGTAAGCATAATTAAGGATTGATTACATGGCAATATTTCGCTTAATTTTTATCCATTTATTTAATAAAATTTCTCATTTTCTGTGAGTTATTGCCTTACATAGCAACTTAAAATTTATAATATATATTTTAAAGGACACAGGACTTATAAGCTCAGAAAAAGATCAATTTGTAATTACTTCTATCAATACTTCACTTATCCAAGAGGTTCTCGGAAACCTCATAGAAATATTCACAAAAAATAGGGGGTATAAAATGAAACTTAATAAAAAAGATATATTAATATTAGTAATACCAGTAATTATATCAATTTTACTAATACCTGTGCTACCGGATAAAATTCCTATGCAATGGGATTTGAGAGGTAATGTAAATTGGTATTTAGATAAGAAACTCTCTTTTATTATAGGGGCGATTCCATTCATCATATATAAATTATATATGATAAAACATGACTACAAATAGTATCAGAAACTTTACCTAATACTATCATAATGTTCTTTTTATTAATCTTAACAAATACATTAAATTGATGAAGCACAGAAAAGAGTATTTGACTTAGTTTTTGATCAAAATAGAGTTAGTGGACAGATATCCATTAACTCTTTTTTTCTCTATTTACAACTGTCTACAGTTTAATACCAAAATTGGATTATACTTAATAATTCACTATTAAAAACCCATACAATACCCCCTTCCAAAATACAAATAATATTTACTTCTCATTTTATTATAAGTCTGGATCATCACATTGATTTCAGAACCCAAACTCTCTTAAATATGTTTTTTCAGCTGGCGTTTTCAATGATCATTTTGTATATTCAATAAATTTATATTTTGTACTAGTCATAAACTGTAACTACTTTTGAAAATATTCCCTTTTTAGCATAGAGTATATAATTTGATCCAAATAGCCTCGTTCTGATTTATAATTCTGCCTTAATACTCCATCACAATGCATTCCTAGTCCTTCATAGAGCTTAATTCCTATGGTATTATCCGGATATACATCCAGCCAAAAACGGTTAATATTTAGTTCTTCAAATGCATATTTTAATAATGCATTCATAGCTTCCTTTCCATATCCTTTTCCTTTATGAGAAATAGCAATCCTTCGTAATTCGAAGATTTCAGATTTAAAATCTAATCTAATCAACGCAAATCCAATAAATTATCTTTCTTTTGTCTAAATACAAAAAGTAGATGGTTATTATCTTCAATTTCAGCTTTATGTTCCTCATATGTACCCATCCATACAAAATCCCTATTATCCTTATGGCTTTCTAACTTAATAATAGTTTCAATATCAGCTTCCATTGCATCTATTATATAAAGATGCCTCGTTTCTATCATAGTATATCCCCCTATTTTTTTGTCATTCATACTATACAAATTATTATATTTAACTATAGTGTTCCAATATACCTTGGCTGCTGCTCAATCGGTAACCTATATATAGATTATAAACCATAAATTTACATGTTTCTATATAAAAACAGCCCACTAAACAAAGCAAACATCATAAATTAAATGAATCTTTTGTGTCAGAGGCTAATTTTAAAATCCTTTAACTTTGTATCAGAATAAGATGTATGTGATTGCTCTAATAAATGCTTGCTATGAAAGTATTTATGTGTTGTATATGTTATAAGAAGTGCATACTACCTTTTTAAAAATAAGTAAAAATGAAACTCTGAGGAGATCCCTCAGAGCTTCATTAACTATTCTTCAATTTTAAAAATACAACTTCATTGCAGTTCTTGCAAACTAAAATTATAGTAGCATCATCACAGGTTTTAAACTCATATCTTTCAATTGACTTATCAGTTTTTATATCCTCAACATTGCCACATTTACAAAGTAATTTCATCTTGTTTCCCCCTACTAAGCTGCTTGCTCAACTCATTATACCACATTTTGTAAATAATTACTATATTTGTAATAAATTTTGTGTGGATAAGAGATAATATCTTTAATAAAAATGGTAGGATTAAAGATATTAGGTACAAATTTTTTTAGTATTTTAAGGCATTACAACATTCTTTTAGGTAATTATTAATTGGCATTTATTTTAGACAAGCAGTATAATTGTACATATATTCAAAATAATAGCTCTAATTTCAACAAATAATGTTTGTAAAAATACTGGGCAAAAAGGAGAATTAAAATAATGAAGTATCGGGATTATGGTAATACAGGAGAAAAGGTTTCAACTTTAGGTTTTGGCTGCATGAGGTTGCCTGAGGTAGAACTAAATGGAGATTGGTATATTGATGAAGAAAAAGCTTTACCTATGCTTTTTAAAGGTTACGAAAGTGGTATAAATTACTTTGATTCAGCACCATATTACTGTCACAAGAATAGTGAGCATGCAATGGGAAAAGCTTTAAAAAGCGTAAGGGATAAGGTGAAGTTAACTACAAAACTCCCTTTGGATGATGTTAAAAAGCCTTCTGATATGAGGAGATTTCTTGAGAATAGTTTGAAAAATATGGACACATCTTATATAGATTTTTATCATTTTTGGGGAATGAACTTAAATAAGCTTGAAATAGCTAAGACTAACGATCTTTTTAATGAGGCTCGAAAAGCAAAAGAAGAAGGCTTAATAAGGCATTTGAGTTTTTCTTTCCATGATGCACCAGAAAACATGATTAAGATTATAGATGCCGGGGAAGGAATCTTTGAATCTGTTTTATGCCAATATAATCTTCTTGACAGAGCAAATGAAAAGTCTATAGTCTATGCAAGAAAAAAAGGACTAGGAGTAGCAGCTATGGGTCCTGTAGCAGGAGGTAGACTTGCAGCACCTACTGAGCTTTATAAGAAACTTACAGGTAAGGAATCTATAGCTACCTATGAGCTTGCATTAAAATTTGTTTTAGGAAATGAGGATATAAGTCTTGCTCTATCTGGCATGGAGAATATGGATATGTTAGAGAAAAATCTTGCTATCGCAAATCTTGAGACTTATATGACTAAGGCAGAATGGGACAAAGTTGGTATTGCCATGGAAGAGATTAAGAGATTTTCAGAATTATATTGCACTGGATGCAATTACTGTCAACCATGTCCTAAGAACATAATTATCCCTAAAATATTTAACATGTACACTTATCATAATGTTTACGGCTTAACGGGAGTAGCAAAGGGTGAATTTGAATCTTATAAGAAGAAGTCACCAGATCTGGCATTACCAGAAGCCTGCGTAGATTGTGGTATGTGTGAAGCAAAATGTCCTCAACACCTTAAAATCAGAGAAGAATTAAAGAGAGTAGTTAAGGTTTTAGATGAAATAAAATAAATCCCCTTTAAGGGGGCATAGGAGATGACTAGAAGTCGTCTCCTTTATTTTTATTATATTTTTTATTACTTTTTCATACCCGTGTATATTAAAACTGCATCTCGTAAAAAAGCTGCTGTACCTGGCTGCTCTTTATCATAATATGCCGTAAATCTTTCATCATCAACATACATTTGAGCAAGCCCAGCGTGTGCTTCCTTACTATACTCACTCCAATAATATGCGAGCCATTTTTTGTGCAAATCAGCTGCCTTTTGAGCTATATCACTAGCTGGGTCTCCATTTTTAAAAGCTTCAGCAAGGGTGATTGTCACCTGCTCAGCTAGCTTTGTAACTTCATTATATTGCTCCTCTGTCATGTTCATTACCTTTGCATTTGATTTTTCAATTGTTTCCTTTCCATATTTTTCTCTGACTTCTTTACCATACTTTTTCTCATTATCCTCGATCATGTTTTTCTTAAAGCCTTCAAATTTTTCTTTATTACTCATTATAATTTTCCCTCCCGTTAAAGCTATTGTTTTGTCCACGTTAGCAATTAAAATATCTAATTGATTTCTTTTTTCTAGGAGCTTTTCACGATGTTCTCTAAGTGCATTAACTCCATCGAAGGAAGGTGCAGTAACTATCTCCTTTATACTATCTAAACTCACGCCTAGTTCTCTGTAAAAAAGTATCTGCTGTAACCTATCAACTTCCTTTTCGCCATAAATTCGATATCCTGATGAATTGATTCTTGCCGGCCTCAGAATTCCTATTTCATCATAATACCTAAGTGTTCTAGTGCTTACACCCGCCAGCTTTCCTAGCTTTTGCACTGTATATTCCATACGCTCATCTCCTTACAATATTAATATACACTTTTACGTAGCGTTAATGTCAACAGTATTTTAAAAAATGTTTTTTGATATAAAGAGAGAAGTAAAACAGGTAATTAACCTTTCACACTCATATCTAAAAT
>JAJXYA010000153.1 GCA_021780795.1 Bacillota bacterium
TAGTTAAAGCTTCAACTGATTCTTTTATTTTTTCTAAAATAGAACCGCTTAGTTGAAATTCTTTTACAATAGAATTGTATATTTCATTATATTCTAACATGTATGTCACTACCTCTTTTCTCCTTAAATATTTATCATTAGACATATTCCAAAAAACAACTAACCAACATGCTAGTCTATTTTAAGTCATACTGCGCTACAGAACCCATTTATTATCTAATCTTTTTTATTTTAATATATTTTACCATATTTGTACATATGCTGTAACACAAAGTAACCCCATATTATAATCAGTATAAGCACTTCAATCATATTTATTTAAAATAAAATTTTTCCTTTTTATTTTATGTATATCTTTTGAAGAGCCGGATATACTATTACTGTAGTCAACTAGCCAACATTAAACTTATAAAGGGAGATGTTAGTTATGTTAATCAATAGATTACCTGTACCTTTAAGCGTAGGCAGTATTGCTAAGGCTAAGAACGGAGACTACTAAATAAGTCCGTATGAAATTTAAAATACGGATTAGTAAAGCCAATGATTATCGTATATAATCATTGGCTTTATGCATTTTATCTTTTTTTATCTTGTTGTTCTTGCGCTTTTAAATGGTTGCCTTCCAACTTGATTCCTTCCATTTCTCCTAGCATAGCCAGTTGAACGAGACTTTGCACTTGAAGCTTTCTTTTCACTATCTTTATTTACTATTACCGGTACATTACTTGCAGGATAAGGATGGTCTTCTATAACTGGTATTGATTTTGATATAACCTTCTGAATATCCTTAAGAAATGCTTTTTCTTCTTCATCACAAAATGAAAGTGCAACTCCACTAAGTCCTGCTCTCCCAGTTCTTCCTATTCTATGAACATAGGTCTCTGGTATGTTTGGCAAATCAAAATTTATTACATGAGTTAATTCATCAACATCGATACCTCTTGCTGCTATATCTGTTGCCACTAGTACTCTTGTGATGCCATCCTTAAAATTATTTAAGGCAAGTTGTCTCGCACTTTGCGATTTATTTCCATGAATAGCTTGAGCCTCTATTCCTTCATTATTAAGGTCCTTAGTTATTTTATTTGCTCCATGCTTTGTTCTTGAGAATACTAAAGCAGAAACTATAGACTTATCTTCTAGCAAATGCAAAAGTAGCTGTTTTTTGTCTTTTTTATCAACAAAATACACTGCTTGTTCAATGATATCAATGGTAGAAGAAACAGGTGTTACTGCTACCTTTACTGGGTCCACAAGAATAGTATCCACGAGCTTTGAGATTTCCGGTGGCATAGTTGCTGAAAATAACATAGTTTGTCTGACTTTAGGTAGTTGTGCTATAATTTTTTTTACATCACGAAGGAACCCCATATCAAGCATACGATCTGCCTCATCAAGTACAAACATTTCCACATGGTGTATGTTAATGTATTTCTGATCCATTAAGTCAAGAAGTCTACCGGGCGTTGCAATTAAAATATCTACGCCACCTCTTAAAGCATCAGTTTGCGTTTTTTGTGATACGCCTCCAAAAATAACTATATTAGTGAGATTCATGTGCTTACCATAAGCTGTGAAGCTTTCACCAATTTGAATTGCCAATTCCCTAGTAGGGGCTAAAATTAGTGCCTTTATATTTTTAGGTCCCTTTATTACCTTTTGCTTTCCACAAAGTATTTGCAGTATAGGTATAGCAAAAGCAGCTGTCTTTCCAGTTCCCGTCTGAGCACAGCCTAGAAAGTCTCTTCCTTCTAATATAGTAGGAATTGCAGCTTCCTGTATAGGTGTAGCTTCCACATAACCTTCAGTATTTAAAGCCTTTTTAATTGGTGTAATAAGATTTAGATTTTCGAATAACATTTTTTCTCCTTTAGAAGTGGCTGTCTTGAACTTTAAATGTCACAAATCACTCATATCCTGTTATGAATTTTATTGAAAATTGGAAACAACAACTTTCTTCCATGATTATATTGCATCTAAGAAACCACCATTTATTAGTGATATGAGCATTTAGGCTGATTAATCTTCATTTAGCTCTGACTTTATATGTCTTTGATGTATAAATAAATATGTTTCACTTATATCAACTTCAATTTTATAGTTATTTTAATTTTAATGTTCGTTGCACTCATATTTTTTAATTATAACATATTTGGACTCTTCTTGCTATTATCCTGATTGCACAAAATATTTCCACATAAAATAAATGGAGTTTACTTTAAAATCCTATATTGAATTTATGGGATTTCTTACTTTGGTTATTTGAATTTCTTTATAAACTTTTCACTATATGCTGCAACCTGTTCTTTAGTCTCTTCTAATTTTCTATCTACAATTCCTGCTTCTCCAATATGTTTAACAATAGCTTCAGTTGTAATCTTTAGTGTTTCATCAACATTCAAGATTTCGCTATTCATATTTTTAATATTCTCTTTTTGGATAGATAAAATATCTATTACTCCTTTTACTTCCTTTTCTACTTTTTCCACTGAGGATAAACTGTCCTCTATTTTCTCAATTGCTTCAATAGAAGCCTTAACGCTTTGTCCAATGACCTCATTAGACTTGCCTGAATTATTAAGTACTACCTTTGTTTCTGCTTCAATATTTCCAATTAAACTAGAAATATCCTTAGTGCTATTTTTAGTCATTTCAGCAAGTTTCTTTATCTCTCCCGCAACTACAGCAAAGCCTTTTCCTTGTTCCCCTGCTCTAGCAGCCTCTATTGCTGCATTTAAAGCCAAAAGATTTGTCTGAGTTGCAATGTTAGTAATAAGTGCCACCACTTCATTAACTTTACTAAACTTTCTTGCTAGTTCGCAAATGCTATCTGTATTGTTCTTATTTTCATTTTCTAACGACTTAATTATTGTTACCATTTCCTCAATAGCTTTTTTCCCTTCGTAGGACTTTCTTACTGTATGTGCCGTAATTCCTATAAGATTGTTCCCTCCTTCATACAAACTGTCTGTAGAGGTATTGGTCCTGCTTGTTAAATCTCCTATGACATTCATATGATTTTTAACATTCTCAGCAAGTTCATCTAAAGCATCATGCTGAGCATTTACTACATGATGTTGATTTAAAGTATCTTTTAAGAGCTTATTCATTGAGTCTATAAAACTAAGTGTTTCGTTGTTAAACTCACTTTGTTTTTGTGTTATACCCTCTATATCATTATTTTCTATTAATTCTATATTTTTTAGTTTCATATTTTTAATATTAAACATTACTTTCACCACCCATAATTTTTATAACAAAATTTATTAATATAAAAATTCTATTTATCTATATTGTTTGCCACTTGTTTACGTGCCTTCATCAGAGTAATTTAAAAGCTATTATGACTTATTATACTTTGTTTTCTTTGAATTTCATGTGATTTAAGTCACAAGCGTATTCATAAAAGTTACGAATTATAGGCAAAGTGAATATAAGTGTGGATTTACCATAAACTATAGTTAAAAAAATATTTTATTTACAGAAGGAGACATTTTTTATGAATGAGAACTTTAATTTTCCTATGAGCGTACCTGAGCAAAAACAAGATAAACAACCTGGTTTCGAAACCCTTATGAACCCTAGGCCAATTTTTGAAAATCCAAATTCCATAGGGTCAGGCAAATTGATAAATAAAGTTGCTTTAATTACAGGCGGTGATAGTGGCATTGGAAAAGCAGTTGCGATCTCTTATGCCCGAGAAGGCGCTGATATTGCAATAGTATATCTTGATGAACACGAAGATGCTGAAGAGACGAAAAAACTTATTGAAGCAAAGGGTAGAAGGTGTATTTTAATACCCGGAGATATAGGTGATGATACTTTCTGTATAGATGCCGTAAATAAAACAATAAATGAATTCAATAAAATAGATATTCTTGTGAACAATGCAGGGGAGCAACATCCTCAAAATAGTATTGAAGATATTACAAGGCAGCAACTTGAGAAAACCTTTAAAACTAATATTTTTGCAATGTTTTATATGGTAAAAGCTGCATTACCACATTTAAAAGAGGGAGCTACAATTATAAACACTTCTTCAGTTACAGCCTACGAAGGCCATAAAACTTTAATTGACTATTCCTCAACTAAGGGTGCAATAGTGACCTTCACTCGCTCTTTAGCGCTTTCCCTTGCCAGTAGAAAAATACGAGTTAATGCAGTAGCTCCAGGTCCTATATGGACACCTCTTATACCATCTTCCTTCAATGCAACTGAGGTTGGTAAATTCGGAAGCAAGACTCCTATGGGAAGACCAGGTCAACCAGTGGAGCTTGCAGAAACTTATGTGTTTTTAGCTTCCGAAGGTGCGTCATATGTAAGTGGCGAAACTATTCATGTCAATGGTGGCGTAGTTATAAACGGATAATGCCAGGTGCCACTCACGTGGCAAGTGGCATGTTTCTTATTATTCTTCTCATTATGATTTTTAAGAAAAATTATAACTAAATAAAAAATATAGGATAGGCATCAAATTCATGATGCCTATTTAACTACTTTACATTGCCATTATTTATGGATTTAAATCTCTCATTTTATAATTTTTTTAAATTTGTAATTTATTTCAATATGGGTTATTGGAAATTGCTTCACTAAGTTTGTTAATATATCCACACATAAATAATAGCACATAGGCAATTATATATAGCAAACCTATTATTAAAAAGTAATTTACACTTTATAATTTTAAAGAAATCTTTCAAAAGCTATATTAATTACTTTAAAGAGGAGAATATCATCATGAAGAAATCTTTTACCTTATTACTTATTATTAGTTTACTTCTTAATATAGGAAATGTATCAATATCCTCAGCTACAAATGTTAATCTTGTGAAAGAAAATACCAATATATATAATGCAACGATGAAGCAAGACCTACTCTGCCTAATGATAGCTTATCCTGAATATATTACAAATATTGAAGAAAGCAATGGATGTGTCTATCTAGTAATGAAGTCTGGGAAAAAGTTGCTTTACGATGACAAAGCAAGAAAAAACCCACAAGAAAAACTAGCAAACCCAGACCTTCAAGATACTTTAGAGCAAATTTACCCCCTTTCTCCGGTTAAAAGTATTATGGCAGAAAATTATGACCCTGGTCGAGTGCGTTCCTACGGATTATTATCCGAAGTTTATGGAACCTCAAAGCAAGATGTTGAATCTAAGCTTACAAAAGTTAAGGTAGGTTATAATAACTACCAATTTAACGGCAATAATAATGCATCAAATTCACTCCAAGCTATTATGAAACAGATAATGCCTCTTTCAGAAAGAAATCAAAATGTTAGAAGATGCCTTTTACCTTGTAGTGGTACTTTTAATTACCGCGTAATTTCAGGTACAAATCGATTAAGTCCTCATTCTTTTGGAATAGCAATTGACCTTGCTAGTGATAAAAGAGATTATTGGAAATGGGCTTCTAAAGAGGAAGGAGAAAAAAGATTAGCCTCCTATCCCAGTGAGCTTGTAGAAATTTTTGAAAATAATAACTTTGTATGGGGAGGTAAATGGTCCCACTTTGATATTCTACATTTCGAGTATAGACCTGAAATTATATTAAAGGCTCGCTATTTTGCAAATAGCAAGGATTCAAAAAATCCATGGTATGAAGGTGCACCAATAGAACAACTCGCTATAAAAAATGCCATAGAAAAAATCAATGAATTAATAAAATAATAGGAGTATTATATTATGAATTTTTTTAAAATGAAAGAATTACAATCATCCAAAGTTAAATTATTTATATTTGTCACATTTCTTTTGTTTATACCGATATTTACTACAACCTACACCTATGCTAATACTGATGATTCAAAAGAAGAAGTTAAAAGTTATATAGAACAAATTTTTCAAAGAAGAAATAAGGCTATATTAACCGGTGATTTAGAATTAATTCAATCAATTTATAATATGGATACAAAGTATGGAACTTGGGCATATGAATATGAAAAAAGAAAGATGGATTACATTAATAATTGGGAAGAAAAACAAGGAGTTAAGTTTATAGATATTACACCAACAGTAATTGTAAAAAGAATCAAAGGTAGTAATAATAATTTTTCTGTTTCTTTATTATGTTCAACAGAATATAAGTATGTATATGAAGATCAGCCAGAACTTGAAAACACTTCAAGAATTGGAACCTATCACAACTTACAGCTTATTAATAAAGATGGTTCATGGATAATTTCTAAAGAGTGGTATAATGATCCTTTTGCAGATTCTTTATACTTAGATAATATTAAGGCAGATTCTATAAAACAATATATACTATCTCAAAATGCAAGAGATTTATCTACTATACACAAGAGAAGGATCAAGGCTATAGAATATGCTGATAAATATTGTGGTGCTGCAAGTATTGAGGAATATGGATATAAGTATAATAAAAAGTATAGAGACTATAATCCTCAAGGTGGCGATTGTGCAAATTTTGCATCACAAATTCTTTTTGAAGGAGGAAAATTCAGAAAAAATTCTGCTTGGAACTATGATGGAAATGGAGCAACAAGGGCTTGGCTAAATGCTGATGGCTTTAAAAAATATATGACCAATAGTGGTAGAGCATCAATAATTGCCTATGGTAGCTACGACAAGGTTTTTAAAGCTAGTT
>JAJXYA010000354.1 GCA_021780795.1 Bacillota bacterium
TTTTTATTTTTAACATTCAATTTCAAAATCTTGCTGCAAGACTTCATATGCATTATAATATATTCAATGCTAACTTTTCGCAAGACCACACTTTTTAGTTTGGAACTTACCTAAAAGTAAGTATTAGAATTTTAGTATAGAAGGTGGTAATTTAGATGGATATGTCCTTTCCATGTCCAATAGAAGTTACAGTTAATCTTATAGGTGATAAATGGAAAGTTCTCATTATGAGAAATTTGCTACTTCTGGGCACACAAAGATTTGCTGAACTGCATAAGGATATAAATGGTATAAGTGAAAAGATGCTTACTCAACAACTAAGGAAGTTAGAGGCAGATGGGTTGGTTTTTAGAAAAGTATATGCAGAAGTCCCTCCCAGAGTAGAATACTCACTTACGGATTTTGGATTAAGCTTAAAGCCCATTTTTGATGCGATACACATTTGGGGCACAAAATACATTCAAGAAATGCATATAAAGTGAAGTAATCACATTAGTTTGGGTTACTTCACTTTTATTATTACTTAACATAAGGTTAGCATTAATAAAAAAAGTCGATACTTGTCAACCTATTCACATCAACTTCATCCTTTTCTGAAGCATCTCTTTTAGGTTCAAGCATTTCTTGACCTAAAATAATATGTGGATCAGAACCAATGGTTACACATACTACTAGAAAGTAAAAACTTCCAGTTATTACTATGTCCTCAGGTGACATAACAATAATTGGAAATTTTTGTTTGCTATTAAATCATACTATTATTGTAACATGAGTCCTCTTCTTTTAAATTAATGGGGCTTGTTTAGCAAAGTACTTAAATAAGCTCTAAAAACTCTATCAATTAGACCTTCAAAATCTAATTCACCTTCAGAAACACACCAATTATACAAAAACCCATGGCATAGCACACATAAATCATAGGCTATTTTTGTGACATCCACATCTTCACTTAGTAAATTCTCCTGCTTAGCTTGATTTAAAATTTCCACGGATTGATGGAAAAATGGAGAAAACACAGCTGTATTCATATAGTTTTCCTTAGGTGAAGGTAGCAATCCCTTATTTTTTACTGACTGAAAACTGGACACAAACTCATAACCTTTCTCAAAGCAATGTACTGCAACAGATTTAAAAATTTCTATTATTTTCTGGGTAAGATCATATTCCTCCAGATTCTTTTCTTTTGTAAAATATTCCTTTGAAAATTCTAAATAATCCTCTGCTAGATATATTGAAAGCAAATTCTCTTTTGTCTGGAAATGGTGATAAAAAGAACCAATGGATACACTTGCCATATCACATATATTTCTAACAGTAAGAGAATCATATGTATACTGTTTCATTAATTTATCTACAGCTTTTAAAAGCTTCTGCCGAGTTTCATTAGACTTAACTTGTTGTCTGCTTAAAATCGATTTAGAGTAAATCGTAATCACTCCTCTTTTCCATTTTAATTTTTATTATATCACACTTTTTATAAATAGAAAGCTTGACAGTTAGTCTAATAGAAAATATAATTACAACATAAACTAAAACACGTTCTAATTTTTGTTCTAGTTTAAATTCTGAATTAAAAGGGGTAATCCGAATGTATGAAAAAATATTCGAACCAGCAAAAATCGGAAGCTTAGAGCTAAAAAACCGAATAATTGTTACACCTATATCCACAGTAATGGCAAATGAAGATGGATCTCCATCAGAAAAATATATTCGCTATTTAGAAGAAAAGGCAAAAGGTAACTTTGGTTTAATTGTAACTGAATATTATGTTGTACAGCCCAAAGCCGGTCTTTTCACTAGATGCCTTAACATTTCCTCAGAAGAATTGATAGAAAAGCACAGTGAAATAACAAAACGAGTGCATGCAATTGGTGGGAAGATTTCTGCTCAAATAAACCATGGAGGCCGTTCAATACGCAAAGAAATCTTTGGCAGAGAGCTAATAGCACCTTCTTCAGTGAGAGATTTTGGTATCCGGGAATTGCCAAGAGAATTAAGTATAGAAGAAATTCATGATCTTATTGAAGCTTTTGGAAATACTGCCTTGAATCTTAAGAAGGCCGGTTTCGATGCAGTTGAGATTTATGGTTGCCATGGCTTTCTTGTAAGTCAATTTTTATCTTGTGCTTCAAATAAGCGTACAGATGAATATGGTGGTTCATTACAGGGTCGATGCCGTTTCGTAGTAGAAATCATTCAAAATATCCGTAAAAAAGTAGGTAAGGATTTCCCTATTACGATAAGAATCTCCACAGAGGAGTTTGTTCCAGGTGGTCTTACCTTAGAAGAAAGTAAAGCTATTGCTATTATTTTAGAAAATGCAGGAGTTGATGCTATAAGCTGTTCAAAGGGAGTCTTTATTACAGCAGAAAATATCGTTCCTCCAAATATGCTTGAACATGCTGGCTACCTAAGTAATGCAGCAGAAATTAAAAAGGTTGTTAATATCCCAGTTATTTTTGCTGGAAGAGTCAACGACCCAAGCCTAGCAGAAAGCATTCTCCGTTCTGGGAAAGCGGATTTTGTAGGTATGGCTAGAGCCTCACTTGCTGATCCGCAGTTTTTGAACAAGGTAAAAGAAGGACGTCTTGATGATATTCAATATTGTATCGGTTGTAATCAAGGTTGTGTAGGCAGTGTTCACAAAGGTATGCATGTGCGTTGTCTTGTTAATCCTTTCACTGGTAGGGAGGATGAGATTGAGGTAAAACCTGCTGAAGCTTTGAAAAAAGTAGTTGTAGTAGGTGGTGGTATTGCTGGCTGTGAAGCAGCATTAATGGCAGCCAAACGAGGACATGATGTAACAATTTACGAAGGCCAAGCAAAACTCGGAGGTCAGTGGAATTTAGCTGGAATGCCTCCTGGAAAAACTGAATTATTATCTTTACTTGCATGGCAAAAGCGTAAGTTAGATAAATACGGCGTAAAAGTAGTTCTAAATACTCATATCACTGTAGATATGGTTCAAGCAGAAAAACCAGATGAAGTTATTATTGCAACTGGTGCTACCCCTTTCACTCCACCAATTAATGGAATACATCAGCCTCATGTTGTAACAGCAAATGATGTTTTATCTGGAAAAGAGTTCTTTGGTAAAAATGTAGTTGTTATCGGTGGCGGCCTAGTTGCTGCAGAAACAGCGGAATTTATTGCAAGCTACGGCTCAAAAGTAACAATGATTGAATTTGCAAATGAAATTTTAAAAGGTATGGTGCATCACAATAGAAACGTCCTTATGAAAAACTTAAAGCACCACGAAGTTGAGATGCATACTAGTTCTTCTGTGACAGAAATTCAATCTGATGCAGTTTTATATGAATATAAAGGAAAACAATATAAAACTAAGGAGGTTAATACTGTCGTTGTTGCTATCGGTTCTAGACCACTAAATGAATTAGAGAGTTTCTTAAAAGCTACAGGTATCTCTACTAAAGTTATTGGAGATGCGGCAAACGTTAGAAACGGTCTTGATGCAGTTTATGAAGGCTTCATGGCTGGCATTACAGTTTAACAACTAACAAGTAACTTACCAATATTATGCTCTATTTATATTAAACAAACAGTAAGTAGTAAATTCAGATAATGCTAATAATTCAACCCATATCAATGACTTTTAAGGCATTAATATGGACTATTTAGATAACTACTTTAAATGCAAGTTACTTATATCAACATATAAGACAAGCATTAAAAGTTGATTATAATATATTAACTAAATTTGAGGAGGTTAAAGTCCTAAATGGACTTTAACGGGTAATTTATGAGCGGGAGTTAATGGGTTAAATTACCCAGTGCTTCCGACTAAAAGGAGGAATTTAAATGTTAAATGAAAAATTACTACAAGTTATATCTCATGAAGGAGTGGTGACTATAGTATCATGGAATAATATCGAACCACACTTAGCAAATACTTGGAACTCATATGTTAATGCAACATCTGATGACAGGCTATTAATACCTGCGGGAGGAATGCAAAGCACACAAAAGAACGTTGAACAAAATAACAATGTAAAGGTATCTTTAGGTAGTAAAGAAGTTATAGGCTTTCAATACCCAGGAGCGGGCTTTAATATTGAAGGAACTGCAAAATTTCTTGAATCAGGTTCAGATTTTGATATGATGAAAGAAAAATTCCCATGGTTAACTAGGGTGCTAGAGATAACAGTTTCATCTGCAAAGCAAATGATTTAATCATTATATAAATTAAGGGCTAAGTTTTAATAAAGTCTTGAAATATACCCTAAAAAATTATAGGTGGGATTGTCCCACCTATAATACTCAATAATAGAATATTCTGAAGCAATTTCATTGCTAATTTAGCATTAAATCATCATCTGCGCTGCTGCAATATTAACAACTTATCTATTTTTCAATTGTCTTATTTTTATAAAAAGTTGTCATTACATTTTTAATAAACTCTCTCTCTTCATCTGATATTTTATAGACTGATGGCTTTCTATTATCGGGAATAGAATTATAATTTTCCCACGACTTTCTCACTCCATCTCGTATATCAGGGTCTCCTTGAATATAACCATTGTTTATATCATACAATAATTGCCCCACTGCTTGTGCTTCTGTACTGGCAGGGTCTACTCCTTGCTCAACTAATCTTTTAAGTTCCGTACGAAAAAGATTATATCTCTCATTATAACTTTTCTGATTTTCTTCAGTCCACCCTCGATCTGCTAATTTTTGTAATGCTTCTTCGCTATAAGATTTTTTTGCCAAATCCCTCATATATTCTCGCTGTTCAGTTGTTAAATATTGATTCATCCAAGTTGGTTTAAGTTCCATCTGTACTGCCTGAACCACTTTTATAATTGATTTATAGTCAAACTGATTTGCTTTCAATAATTTTTCTGTTTCTTCAATTGCACTAATGACTGTTTCTATTTGCGTTTTTTTATCCTTCATCATCATTTTCTGTTGAGAGAGGACTTCTTCAAATTTTTGCGAACTCGTTTGAAGAAACAATTTAATTTCTGATAACGAAAATCCAAGAAATTTTAGTGCTAAAATATACTGTAACTTTATGAAATCTTTATTTGTATACATACGATACCCTAATCTATTATAATGTGATGGTATTAATAGTCCCTTTTTATCATAATATCTCAGTGTTCGAGTAGAAACAGATGATTCATTTGCAAATTCAGTGATACTATATAGTTTTTGATTCAAGCCATTCCCTCCTTTCTAACCACAATTATAAAGGTTGACGTTGTGATAACCGCAATTTATATATTGTGTCATATTTCTTCAATATAAAGAAAAATACTTGAAATTTATTGATTTTTTATATTATATCTCTATAATACTCTTAATTTCTCCATGTATAGTGCTATTTTATTCTTCTAATATTAAGTTAGTACACATTTAAATATTATTGTTCATTAGATTATAGTTCTGTATAGCACTTCTTATGGTCAGTACAAGCATACTCTCTTTTGTAAACCTTCTAAGACTTCTTCTGGCACTTCCCTAACCTTGATATCCTCACCTAGGAAAAGTAGCCAATTTATCATTTCTGTCAATTCTTCGGATTTATTAACGTTGATAAAAGTCTTTAGAACGCCTGTGGCTAGGTAAGGGTTCGTATAGGAAATTGAAACCTTTAACGGATGGTATTTTTTGTACTGGGCAATGGCTTTTGGACCAAGTTCAAGGACAAGGTTAATTACTTCTTCTTGCTTGCTTAATTTTTCTAAAATCTTTTGATCACTTAATCTCTTTTTCGCCTCGTAGGGTGTGACATTGGTGAGATGGTCAACAGAAAATAGTTGCTTCTTTTCTTCCTTTAAGTCAAAGCCTTCAATCAGCCAAAGGCTATTTTCGTGATAAAGGTGCAAGAGATAAATTGAGTAAGACTTTATTACCTCCCCTTCTTTGATGGAAATCGATAAATATCTATCCAAAAGGAGAATTTGGATAAGCTTTTCCAATATGGGATGAGGTAGGTCTGAAAGATTAAGTATGTCTGGATTATGGGGATTGGTCCCTTCAAAAAGCAAGATTTGATTTAAAAGAACTAGGTCATCTTGCTGATTTTCTGATATGAGGCCAAGTAATTTTTCAGCTATAGACTGACGACTCTTTAGATATGGGAGTTGTTGATTTCTTGTGGCCATAAAGGCAATAAAAAGAGCTTTGACCTCATTGTCGTTAAAGTGAACAACAGGTAGGACGGAGTTATTCATGACAGAATACCCCCCATCCCTTCCAACTTCTGTGACAAGTGGCATTCCCATGGCCTCAATATCCCTGATATCTCTAATAGCTGTGGAACGAGAGATGTTAAATTCTCGCATGATTTCAGAAATTGTAAAGTGGGCGCGGTTGTTGATATACCGCATGATGATATTAATCCGTTCAACCTTTTTCATAGGGCCTCCTAAACAGTATCATTTTTTGACATGATTTAAGAATATTATATACCTATCAAGTGAAAAATATAAGTAACTTGATTAATTTAAAAAGAGGAAGGTTTTGAATATGGCAGATTATACTCTAGAAGAAAAAGCAAGCTTTACTGTATTAGGTTTTGGAACTGAGCTTAAGAGCTATTACACAGATTTTGCTGGCTTAAACAGGGAAAAA
>JAJXYA010000442.1 GCA_021780795.1 Bacillota bacterium
TTGGATTAAATTAAGAATATTATTTTCATAGTTAACTATATGACGTAAAATATTTTTGCCTAAAATATGTAAAGGAAAAGCTGTTTTAATATTGCAATATTCAAATAATAAAGGTAATATTATTATGAAATAGAAGGTAAGTTTATGAATAAGAAGAGAATTATATTTCATATCGATGTAAACTCGGCATTTTTGTCTTGGACTGCGGCATATAGGCTTCAGCAAGGAGAAATTTTAGATTTACGAACAATACCAGCTGTGGTTGGTGGAAATCCTTTAGAGAGACATGGAATAGTTTTAGCAAAATCTATACCAGCAAAAAAATACAAAATAGAAACTGGGGAACCATTATTTTCAGCAGTGCAAAAATGTCCAGAGCTTACGATAGTTAAACCTCAATATGATTTATATATAAAATGCAGTAATGCTATGGTTGAGGTTTTAAAGGAATATACGCCTAAAGTGCAAAGATTTTCTGTGGATGAGTGTTTTTTAGAGTTCACTGGTATGGAAAATGTATACGGGGATTACATACAATTAGCAAAGGATATAAAGGAAAGGATAAAAAAGGAACTTGGTTTTACTGTGAATATAGGAATATCATCAAATAAACTTCTAGCAAAGGTAGCTTCTGATTTTACAAAGCCAGACATGGTTCATACTTTATTCAAGGAAGAAATAAAATATAAAATGTGGCCCCTTCCAGTAGGTGACCTATTTATGGTTGGAAGAAAAACGGTGTCAAAATTAAATAAGCTTAATATAAGAACGATAGGAGACTTAGCAAACTTTGACCTAAGTGTTTTGAAGGCGGTTCTTAAAAGTCATGGAGTGCTTATATGGAACTATGCAAATGGTGTTGAAGATTCAGAAGTTAGGTGTGGTAATTTTATCAACATGAAGGGACTAGGAAATTCTACTACAATATCTTTTGATGTAGAGGATATAAGAACAGCTCATATGATTTTATTGTCCTTATGTGAAACAGTAGGAATGAGACTTAGAGATTCAGAAAATTTATGTAGTTTGGTTTCTGTGGTAATAAAAAATAGCGATTTTTTAATGTATAGAAGACAAAGGAAAATTTACTATGCTACAGATAGCACAAAAGAAATATCAAAAATAGCATGTGAGTTGTTCGATGAAATTTGGAAAGGGGAAGCTTTACGACTTATTGGAGTGTCTGTTTCTGAGCTTTGCACAAATGAAATGTATCAGATATCGATTTTTGAAGAGGAAAATATAGAAAAGGAAAGAGCCTTAGATAGCACTATTGATAAAATAAGAAGGAAATATGGCTCAAAAGCTATTTTAAGGGGAAGTTTTTTACATTCCGGAATAAATCCCATAAATGGAGGCATTTCTGAAGAAAATTATCCTATTATGAGTAGTATTTTGTAAGGGGTGTATGAAATGAAAATTGTGGCAAAGTCTATAGAAATGGTGGCATGGTTTTCAAAGGACGGAATACCTCATCCTGTTAGATTTAGAATATCTAACGAAGATGAGACTGTTTCAGTTATTAAAGTTGATAAGGTAATATTTAGAGAAAAGGAAAAAATAGCAGGAAATAATATGCTTGTGTTTAGATGCCAAAGTAGAATATATGGCGAGGAAAAAATTTATGAAATAAAATATGATATTATAACTTGTAAATGGATATTATTTAAAATATAAAGGCTTCTAAAAATAAATTTATTTTTAGAAGCCCATAATAATGCTTTCTAATCTTTCTACATCTAATATTTTAAAACTATTTTTGTGAAAGTCTACAATGCCTTCATTTTGCATATTAATGAGTTCTCTTGAAAGTGAAGGCCTTAAAACTCCAAGTTCTTCTGCCATTTCTTTTCTTGAAGCATTGATAGTAAAGGTAAGGTTTTTATTTATCTTATAATTATCTAAAAGAAAGCTTGCAATTTTTTGCCTTAAAGTATCATAGGAAAGATTTGTTAGCTTTTTGTTTAACATCAATATTTTGTTGGATAATAGCCCCATAAAGTTATTTAAAAGCGTGGCATTGTTTGAACAAAGAGTTATTATATTTTGCTTTGAAATAAAAAGTATAGATACATTTGAGGCTGCGACAATAGTTGAAGGATATTTGCTCATTTTAGAAAATACTATTACTTCTCCAAATATATTTCCTTCTGAAAGCTTTGCAAGAGTAACGTTTTTACCAGAGGCAAAAATTTTTTTTATCTCTACTTCTCCAGCTATAACTATACCCAGACTATTACAATTATCACCTTCAATAGCTATATATTGATCTTTTGAAAAGTCACAAATTGTAAGTTCGATTTTACTTAATATTTCTTCAATAGAATTATCATTAAAGCCTTTAAAAATAATACAATTTTTAAGTATAGGTATTATGTCTCTCATACATATCTCCTTTTTTAAAACTTAACGTAATGATTTTATTATATGTTACTACAATTAGTATATAAACACAATATAAGATGAAAAAGTGGGATAGTAGGTATATATCTAGATGCTTATGAAGTATACAAAAATAATAAAAGCTGTTATATTAAAAATAGTAAAACAACAATGGAGGTAAATAATGGATAGGATTATAAAATTAAAACCGGTATTTCAAGAAAGAATATGGGGAGGTACAAATTTAAATAGTTATTTTGGATATGAGTTGCCTTCAGAAAACACAGGAGAATGTTGGGCGATTTCTGCTCATAAAAATGGGGATTGTGAAATAGTGAATACTGAATATAAGGGTAAAACCTTATCTTGGTTATATAAAAATCATCGTGAACTATTTGGAAACATATCAAATGATGAATTTCCACTATTAGTAAAGTTAATAGATGCTAAAGATAATTTATCTATTCAAGTGCATCCTGATGACAACTATGCAAAAGATATAGAGGGAGAGGCTTTTGGAAAAACGGAAGCTTGGTATATAGTAGATTGTAATGAAGATACCTTATTAGAAATAGGACATAATGGAGAAACAAAAGAACAAGTTAAAAAGATGATAGAAGATGGAAAATGGGACGAACTACTGAATTATATTCCAATTAAAAAAGGAGACTTTTTCTTTATACCTTCAGGAACAGTTCATGCAATTTGTAAAAACACTTTGATATATGAGATACAGCAGTCATCAGATATAACTTATCGTTTATATGATTACAACAGAGTAGATAGTAAAACAGGAAAAGAAAGAGAGCTGCATACAAAAAAATCTATAGATGTAATAAAGGTGCCACAAAAAATAGATGAGACAATTAAGCCTAAGATGGAGGTCATAAACAATTCAAAAGTAACTATATATGCTGATACTGAGTATTTTAAAACAATTAAATACGATATAGATGGAAGCTTTGAAATTATGAATAAAGCACCATTTATGCTTTGTACTATATTAGATGGTGAGGCTACAATTAATGAAGAAAAGTTTTTAAAAGGAGATAATTTTATTGTACCAACACAACTAAAAGAAATAAAAATTTTCGGAAAAATAACAATAATAGTGTCTACACTGTAACCATATTGTATTAATAAAAAACTATAGCACAACCATTTGCAAAAGTATATACTTTTGCAAATGGTTGTGCTATTATGTTGCTAATAAATAAGAGTAGAGGAGTATGATTATGTTTAAATTAGCACCTATTTTTACAAACAATATGGTTCTACAAAGGGAATGTGAAATTCTTATATGGGGTGAAGCAGAAGAAAACAGTAATATAACAGCAGAAATATGTGGAAATAGATCACATTGCGTAGCACTTGAAGGGAAGTTTGAACTTATTTTGCCTAGGCTGAGTGCTGGTGGACCATTTGAATTAAAGGTATATACTAAAGAACAAGAAGTAAAACTAGAAAATATACTCATAGGAGAAGTATGGATTGCAGGAGGACAATCAAATATGGAGTTTAAGCTAAAGGACTCTATTAAAGGTAAATTATATATTTCCAACTCTAACTATAATGAAATAAGATATTTTAATGTTCCTCAAGTAGAATTTGAGGATGAAAAGGGGAAAATACCCCAGCTTGATTTTTAGGAGTGGAAAATTTCATCACCTGAAAACTCTGGAGATTTTTCAGCAGTAGCTTACCATTTTGCAAAAAACTTACATAATGATTTGAATGTACCAATAGGAATAATTAATTGTAATAAAGGTGGAACCTCAGCTTCTTGCTGGCTTTCAGAAAAATATTTGAGTGAAGATGAGGAACTTAAAAATGCATATTTAGATACATACTATAATATTATAGAGAATTTGAATGATGATGAAGCTGATAAAATGACAGCTGAGTTTTTAAAATCTCAAGAAGATTACGTTAAAAAAGAAGAACAATATAAAAAACTTTATCCAGAGAGAGGAGCAGAAGAGGTTCGTAGAGACATTGGTCTTTATCCTTGGCCACCTCCAGTAAATAGAAAGGCATATGGAAGACCAAATGGACTTTATAATACTATGCTGAAAAAAGTTATTCCATATAGAGTAAAAGGGGTGATTTGGTACCAAGGGGAAGAGGATTCTCAAAAACCGCATTTGTATAGAAAACTATTTAAGAAATTAATAGAAAATTGGAGAGAAGCTTTTAGAAATGAAAATTTACCATTTTCATTTGTTCAGTTGCCTATGTTTGATGATGATAGACCTGAAAGTTGGGCAATTGTTAGGGATGCACAGCTTTCTACATTTAGAAATGTGAAAAATACATCTATGATTGTAGCAGCAGACTGTGGTGAAGAAAAAGATGTTCATCCAAAGGACAAAAAACCTATAGGTGAAAGACTAGCAATTATTACCCTTGAAGATGTGTATAAAAAGTCTGTTAATGGACATTCTCCAATGTACAGTGGTTATGAGATTAAAGATAATAAAATAATAATTTCCTTTGATTACATAAAAGATGGAGAATTATGTACTATTGATGGAAGTCCTTTAAAGGGTTTTGAAATATGTGCACAAGATAAAAAGTACGTTGAAGCTCAGGCTGAAATAGCAGGAGATAAGGTTATAGTTTGGAATGAAAAAGTAGCTAATCCTGTAGCGGTAAGGTATGGCTGGAAAAATTATATTGAGGTAAATCTATGTAATGAAAATAAACTTCCAGCAGCAACATTTAATACAGAAATAAATTATTATAATATAAATAAATGAGGTATTAATAATGAATTATAAATTTCCAGAAAATTTTTGGTGGGGAGCTGCAACGTCAGGACCACAAGCAGAAGGAAGATTTAATAAAAAGCACAGAAGTGTTTTTGACTACTGGTACGATATAGAGCCAGATGCTTTTTTTGATAAGGTGGGACCGGATATAGCTTCTAATTTTTATAATAGCTACAAAGAAGATATAGCAATGATGAAAAGCATTGGTTTTAATTCCTTTAGAACCTCAATACAGTGGACAAGACTTATAGATGATTTTGAAACTGCTTCAGTAGATGAAGATGGCGTTAGATATTATAATTCAGTTATTGATGAAGCAATAAAAAATGGAGTAACACCAGTAATGTGTCTTCATCACTTTGATTTACCTATAGAGTTATATGAAAAATATGGAGGCTGGGAAAGTAAGCATGTATCTTATTTATTCTCCAAATTTGCTAAAGTATGTTTTGAGCTTTTTGGAGATAGAGTAAAGTATTGGGCAACTTTTAACGAACCTATAGTAGTAATAGAGGGTCAATATATTAATGAGTTTCACTACCCTAAAGTAGTAGATGGTAAAAAAGCAGTTCAAGCAGCCTTCAATATAAATCTTGCTTCTGCAAAAGCTATAGAGGAGTTTAGAAAATGTGAATGTAGTAAGACTGCTAAGATAGGAATAATTTTAAACTTAACACCAGCATATCCAAGATCGAATTCAAAAGAAGATATAAAAGCTGCAGAGTTTGCTAATAAATTTAATAATAGAATATTTCTTGATCCAGCAGTACACGGAAGATTTCCAGATGGAATAGAAGAAATTCTTGAAAGAGAAGGTGTTTTGTGGGAAAATACAGAAGAGGAAATGAAAACTATAGAAAATAATAAAATAGATTTCTTAGGTGTAAACTATTATCAGCCACTTAGAGTTAAGAAAAGAGAATCTGAATTTGATAATTCTAAAGGATGGCTTCCATATAAACATTTTGAAGGCTACGATATGCCAGGGAAAAAAATCAATCCACATAGGGGTTGGGAAATTTACCCTGAAGCAATGTATGATATAGCAATAAACATAAGAGATAACTATAACAATATTCCATGGTATGTTTCTGAAAATGGAATGGGTGTATATGGAGAAGAAAAATTCTTAAATGAAGAAGGAATGATTGTAGATGATTACAGAATAGAATTTGCAACAGATCATTTAAAATTTCTTCATAAAGGGATTACTGAAGGAAGTAATTGTTTCGGATATCATCTTTGGACACCTATAGATTGCTGGTCTTGGTCAAATGCCTATAGAAATAGATATGGTTTTATTTCACTCGATTTAAATACTCAGAAAAAGACGATAAAAAAATCAGGTTACTGGTATAAGGAAGTAACAGAAAATAATGGATTTTAATGAATAGGAGATGGAATAAAGTGTACATACTAACATTTGATATTGGCGGAACAAGCGTAA
>JAJXYA010000246.1 GCA_021780795.1 Bacillota bacterium
GACGACTATAACCTTCAAAGTCTGATCCTTTTTCCCTACAGAACTTCCTCCAGAAATTAATACCAAGTCACACTCCTCAAAAGCTTTATCAACAGTACACTTTAAAAGTTCATAGTCGTCTTTTATAATTCCATAACTTATTGCCTCAATTCCATCTTCAAGCAATAAGGATGCTAGAAGATAGGTATTTATATCTCTTACCTCTCCTAAAGCTGGTTTATCTTCGCAGGGTACTACTTCATCACCAGTGGAAATGATAGCAACTCTTGGTCTTCTATATACTTTTACCTCACTAATTCCAAGACTTGCAAGAACACCTATCTCATAGGGTCTCAGTTTATTTCCCTTTTTTATAACAATATCCTCAGTATTTATATCTTCTCCCACTTGTATTACATTATCACCCATGGCTACAGGTGAATAAATAAAAATTGTATTTTCATCTAACTTATCACTATACTCAACCATCACAACACTATCTGCACCCTCTGGAAGCATTCCTCCCGTAGGTACATATAAACACTCTCCTAGTGCTATATCACAGGGGGGTACTGCTCCCATAAACACCTCACCCTTTAGTTCAAGTATAGAAGGCATCCCTTCACTAGCTCCAAACACATCTCTTGAGCTCACTGCAAAGCCATCTACTGTTGATCTTTTGAATTCTGGTATATTACATTCTGCTTTTATATCTTGAAAACAAATTCTATTAGCACTTTGTAAAATATTAACCTTTTCATAGCCAAGCTCATAACTAAATGACCTATCTATTATCTCTTTAGCTTCCTTTACAGATACCACATTAAAAAGTTCCATTCTAACCCCTCCTAACACCTTGGCTATTTGTAGCGCATTCACTAGCTTCTCCTGTAAGTATAGCGATACCGTGTGGAATTGCTGGCAATATAAATTCAAGATTTTCTACAGCACCTTTAGGGCTTCCTGGAAGGTTAATAATTAAGGTTTTTTTGCGGATTCCTGCAATACTTCTTGAAAGCATAGCCTTTGGTGTAATGGCAAGTGATTTCATTCTCATAGCTTCACCAATACCTGGTACATATTTCTCAATTACATTTTGAGTCGCCTCAGGAGTAACATCTCTTTCTGAAAACCCCGTTCCTCCATTAGTTAAAATTAAATCTAACTTAAGCTCATCACATAAATAAATTAATTCTCTTTCTATTTCTTCTTTTTCATCAGGAATCATTTTATAGAAACTAATAATAAATCCCTTATCTTCTAATTCACTCCTTAGTGCTGGGCCTGTCCCGTCAATTCTTTCACCTCTAGAACCTTTGTCACTAATAGTTAATATTGCAGTTTTTATCATTTTCATCACTCCTTTTTAAAATCTGTCTTAATAATTTATGCTTTGGAAACTTAAGAACCTTATGTGTTTCTCCTTGTTCAATAATCTTTCCCTTATCTAAAAAAATAACAAAATCCGCTACCCTCTCAGCTTGTAATAAATCATGAGTGACTAAAATAACACTTCTCATTCCCTGCGCCATAGTTTTTATGAGTTTTTCGGCCCTCAGCGTATTTTCAATATCCATACTAGCTGTAGGTTCATCCAAAAAAGTAATCTGTGACTCTAAAATTGCTGTTCTCAGAAGTGACACTTTTGCCTGTTCTCCCCCTGATAACTCTCTAGTGTTCTTATTAAGCAAGTCATCAATATCAAAATAGGTCAAATAGCAAGCTAACCTATCCTCAATTATTTCTTTACTGAATTTTCTGAATTTTAATCCTATTATTATATTCTCAATTACTGTAGAATTAAATAAATATGGACTTTGAAGCATTAGGGATATATCTGTTTTTACAAATTCATCATAACCAGAATTGTCGTATAATACTTTTCCCCTTGTAACTGGCTCAAGTCCGGAAACACATTGCAGCAGAGTAGTCTTTCCGCTACCATTCAAGCCCATCAAGGCATATACGTATCCTTCTTCAAAGTTTAACTCATCTATATATAATACTTCTTTTCCTCTGTACTCTTTACTGAGGTCTAACACTTTAATATTCATACCTTATCACCTATTTTCATCTATCTTGCTCAGTCCATGTAAAATAAAGTTAACCATAAATGCAACAAGCAGTAATATGACTCCTATTGTAATGGCCTCATTAAATTTACCCTGACCTGTTTCTAAAGCTATATATGTGGTCATTACCCTTGTATCACCTTTTATATTTCCTCCTACCATCATTACTGCACCAACCTCAGAAATTGCCCTTCCAAAACCCACAGCAACCACAGAAAAAAGTTGAACTTTGCATTCCCTTATAATTAAAATTAAGGTATCTCTATTTCCTGCACCGAGAGCAATACAGTTCTTTTTGATTTTTCTTCCACGGTTTCCTATGGCTGAAACTGTAAGTCCAAATACTATGGGAAATACCAATAAACTCTGAGCTATAATCATTGCAGTGGGTGTGAACAACAGTCCAAACCCACCCAAAGGTCCCTTTCTTGAAAGTAATAGATAAACAACTAGTCCCATTAACACCGGCGGAATACTCATAAAAGTCTCAGATAATCTTGTAATATATTTTTTAAATTTAAAATCCTTTAAAGCAATAGGTATTGCTAGTATCATACCTATTATTGAAGCTATTAATGTTGATGTAATTGAAACAAACAAGGATAAAAAAACTACTTGTAAAACTTCTCCATAATAGCTCATTTCATCACCTATTTCTTTGCATTAGGTACAAATAATGCTTGTCCATATTTATCCTTACCGAATTCACCAATAAGCTGCTGTCCTTTACTAGAAAGCATCCATTCAATAAATTCATTTGATTCTTCTGTTTTAATCTTATTTTTATCCGGGTTTAACCTTATTAATGCATACTGGTTTAAAAGATCTTTTCCCTTTTCTGTAACGATAGTTAAATCTAGCTTGTCCTTCATAGATAAATATGTTGCTCTGTCTGTCAAAGTATACGCATTCTTCTCGTCTGCCATTTGAAGTACCGCTCCCATTCCTTTTCCTGCTGATACATACCAGGTTCCAGTAGGTTCTATTGCTGCAGATTTCCAGATAGCAAGTTCTTTTGTATTCGTACCTGACTTGTCACCTCTTGATATAAAACTAGCTTTACTGCTACTAAGTAACTTAAAAGCCTCCACTGCGTCACTAGGTGTTTTTTCTTTAAGTTTTGCAGGGTCATCTTTGGGCCCTACTATTACAAAGTCATTATACATAACCTCAAGTCTTTCTGTCCCAAATCCATCTTTAACAAATTGAAGTTCCTGTGACTTTGCATGTACAAGTAGTCCATCCGCATCTCCTCGCTTTGCTATCTCTAATGCTTCTCCTGTTCCTTTAGCTAACACCTTAACTTTAATTCCTGTTTCTTTTTCAAATAATGGTAATAAATAATCTAAAAGTCCAGAATCTTGAGTACTTGTGGTTGTTGCAAGTACCATTGACCTCTCTTTTTTCGAACATGCAGTTATAGCAAAAACCAAAATAATACAAAGCGATATTATTAATAATCCCTTCAAACTTGATTTACTTCTTAGTTTTAACACAAAAAAAACCCCTCTCATATTTTATATAAAAAGGAATGACAATAAGACCATCCCCCTTTTCAAATGGAAGGCTAAATCGTTTCCAATTTAACCCTAGCGGTCATAATTCCATGGCAACCTTTAGGAACTATGACTCGGAGAATAAACGATAAAATTATTCTTATTAGTTATTTTATAAAGCATGTACTTTTTTGCCCTATTATAACAATTCTATTTACTTATATACTATATAGAGCAATTTTAGTGCCAAAATTAATTTATGAGAGTTTCTCTTAATAACCCTTCATTTTAAAGGTCTAACATAAAATATAAAAAATATAAATTATTTAGAATATATTAATTGTTGCATTTTGCTACACATCGTTTTAGGATTTCTGTTCGATTTCTGAACTGTGTTAAATTTCAGGACAGTTAATACTATATTTCTGTTTTTTCATGCCTTCTAAGCTAATATTGGTATTTAGCTCAAACTCCGCACATGAAATGTTACTTAACCCATTGTAAAATGGAAGGCTTCCAGCATTAAGATATGATAATTTATGTTTAGAAAATGTAATTTAAATAATAATGACAGATACAAAAATAATTAAATTGGTAATATTTAATGATATTAATAATATAGCATAAACTGATAAAAATAAAAATGATTTTATGTAATTTATAGTTAATTTTAGTAGATTATTTCATCTTGCTTTGAATTTTTTAAATAAATTCCATGAAGGAACATTCTACATCATTTCAACATTATCATTTATATTATTAATAACTAGAATAACCTAATATTTTTCTAGAAATTTGGACATATATAAGTATATTCTCTTCAAAATATTATTCCATGATTCAACATAATGAAACTTCATAGTAATGCCTGGTAGAATATAAATAAGAAAGGAACGAAAAAATCATATTAGATTGTACAATGCACAGTTTGTTATGATTTTTGATAATAGGTTATTTAAAAGTGAAAAATAAGATGAAAGCAATCTCAATATTTTTTGTTTTATTAGTTTGTATTCCGATGGTAGCTGAATATTTTAATATGAAACAGTATTATCATCTTAGTTCATTACCTAAAAAAAATAATATAACAACAGAGAATATATCAAAAGCAGCAGGAGTTTTTAAAGGTGGATTTGCAAAAAAGCAGGAGATTGAAAATAAAGCAAAAGATACAAAACCCATTACTTCAATAAATAAATTAAATCTCAAACATAACGATAAAGGTATCCCAGTACTTATGTACCATTCTATTGGATACGAAAAGGGAAATACAGTAAGACTTCCGAAAGAAAAGTTCAAAGCGCAAATGAAGTATTTGAAAGATAAAGGATATGTAACTCTCTCCTTAGACCAAGCATACGATTTTTTTGTAAGCAATAAATCCGTTCCAGAGAAAGCCTTAGTACTAACTTTCGATGATGGGTATCTAGATAACTATGTAGAAGCTTTTCCTATATTAAAAGAACTTGACTTCAAAGCCACAATTTTCATTATTACTGATCTAGTTGGTAAAGTCCCAGGCTACATGAATATAGAGCAGTTAAAAGAGCTACAAGCTAATAAAATAGACATTGAAAGCCATACCGTATTTCATGAAAATTTAAAGCAGTTATCTTACGAAAAACAATTGAAAACCCTAAAGGAATCTAAATATTTTCTAGAAAAATCACTAAATAAAAAGATTCAGTATTTAGCATATCCCTATGGTGAGTATACTAAAGAAACCTTGAAAGCTGTAAAAGAAACTGGATATAAAATGGCTTTTACAACTGCGGGAAGATGGTCTGATAAAGTTGATGGGGTTTTAACCCTAGATAGGGTCTTTATAAGTGGTGCTGCTAATTTAGATGTATTTATAGAACGAATATCTAATGTTAATTATAAATTTTAGATTAGATGATTCAAAAATAACTAGTCAACTTTCTAGTTTATTATTTCTTTTGAAAATCCGTTCTTCCCCACAGTAAATATTCATCCTATTTCCACGTGCAAACCCTATTACAGTCACATTTGTAGCTTCAGCTATACTTAAAGCTAAATCTGTTGGAGCTGAATGAGAGACAATAATTGGTATGCCTGCTTTTGCTGCCTTAATAATTAGGTCAGAAGAAATTCTTCCCGTAGTCATTACAAGTTTATCCCTAAGCTTCACATTATTCATCAGTGCTTTTCCTATGACCTTATCTAACGCATTATGTCGTCCAATATCTTCTGAAAACAAATTGATACCATCATTACCACAAACACAGCAACTGTGCACTCCTCCGGTTTGCTTGAAAAGTTCTGATTTACTATTGAATTCTTTCATAAATTTTAAAATAGACTCAATAGTAAATTTATAACAACTTTCAATAGGTTTAATTCCGCCTTCCTCGATGAATTTAAACTTAACACTTCCTTTTCCGCAGCCAGAGGTTGATGCCTTCACACTATCAAAATCTACTTTAATATCCTTATTTAAAACTACACACACCCGATCCTCATATTTCTCTTCTATACTCTTAATGCAATCAATAGAGGATATAATATCTTCAGAAAAAAGGAACCCAACTACTAATTCTAAAGCCTCACTTGGAGTACACATCAAAACTGTATATAGCTCATAATTTATAAATATTTTCAATGGCTTTTCTACTACAATTGAATCCGATGTTTCTTCCCAAAATTCATTATTTGTTTTTTTAATACTTATTTGCTTTATAGTATTCATGAGCTTTTATTCCTCCATAAAAGTTTTTATAGGAAAGTAAGGGATCTTCAAAAAAATATTTGATTAGCTATTTTTTTGAAGATGCTTAAGATCAGACTTATAATTTAAGTTGGTAAAAATGTTCATATCTTTAGAATACTCTCTTACCTTTTCATCTATAACATAATGCATGTTACAGTGCCTAATCAGTTCAAAAATTTTGAAATTATTCTTCTCTAATTGATCTTTAAAGGTGTTAATCATATCTATAGAATAAAAAGCATACAAGGGCTCTAACTGTCTACAGTTATATGCCGCAACCCCTTCTACA
>JAJXYA010000452.1 GCA_021780795.1 Bacillota bacterium
CGATCTTTGGAAAATCTCCCACACGTAAGCAATCTTTGGCTTGGATTAATATACAAAGAATTAAAAATAATTTACCTACCCTTGCTTGGAGTGAAGCAAGCGGAAAATATATTCAAACAAATACTTGCTAGTCTATAAGGAGTTCTTTTACTTAGAACCCTTCTTCTTAGCCTTACCTGCTTTTGAATATGCTATAGCTACTGCTTGGTTAACAGGTTTTCCTGCCCTAACCTCAGTAGCTATATTTTTCTTTATTGTCTTTTTTGATTTTCCAGGAAGTAGTGGCATACTTATTGTGCTTTCTTAATGGATTTTGTTTGGGGCATTGTCTTTTTTGGTAAATCTTCTATAGATTTTAGCTGTAGTTCGTGTGTTTTAGATTTTTCTGACAGCTGAAATTGCAGTCTTCGTAATTCACCAACTTGCTGTGTTAAATCAGCAGTTTGAACCTTTAAAGTCTTTATATCTCCACGCATAGAAACAATAATTGCAGTGCCTGTAATTAAAGCTGACACTATAGAAATTATTGTAGGTATGTTAATTGTGCCATCAAAATTTATTTTCATACTGCTAAATTAGCCCTTCACACGCTTTAGTTTTGGATTTTCCTTTTTTGCCTTGGCTGATGCATTACGTGACGAACTAGCAAGTATACGTGCAGCTGAATCCTTGCTAACATGCTCTTTCTTTGAAATCTTGTTTTGTACACTCTTGAAACTCATTTTTAATACTCCTTAAATGATTGTTTATAAATATATGTTCTTACTTCAGGCTGGTATAACTTTAGTATATTGGCTAAAATATCCCAGCTTTCCCTACCATCAATAGTACTTAAAATTTCTTTAATTTGCATCTCTGGTGTGACTATTGTTGCATCTACAGCACGTTCTTTCCCAGATGTTTTCCAGTCATCTAAAAGCCCTTCATTAAAGATATCAAGTGGGTTTGTAATATCCATAATTATTTCCTACCAATTGGGGCAACAGTTGGTGTAAAATTAGCTAGCCAATCCATTAAATTAGTTCCATATACTTGTAAGAATGCCTGAACGTTTTCAGGTTCTTTCTGTTCTAGCCGCTGTAGGAAATCATGTACACTAGTTGCTAGCATATATAAACTTCTAGGCTTAATTTTAGCTGCAACTATGGGTTTTATACTGCCACCATGTAATCGTATTAACTCTTCTAGACTCATTCTATCAGTAGAACCCTTCATATTTGGCAGAGAACTTGCAATATATTTCATAAGTTCTTGCTTTACAGGATCTGCAGCAAGTTGTAAATTCTGTTGTTCTGCAGCATCTGAAGCTAGTTGTTGCTTCTGATTAAATCTATCGGTTCTAGCATCTACCTTAACTTCATCAGTACTTAACCATGGGTCAGTTGTTTCATATAAAGTTGTATCAATAAATTCTAGTTGAATAAAGTTTCTAATTGGCATGATTTTATACATAGTTAATCTACTTTATCAAAGAAGGATCGAATGTGTCAGGCTCAGCAGCAATACCAGGCTCATCAGAAGATCCTGATAGAGAATTATCTACATCTGTTAAATGGTGTGAAGCAAGATCTAATGCACTTGTAGCATCATCTAAAGCTTCAGCTAGATCTTTATCTTTGTCTTCAGGATATAATGGCTTTAGTTTCTCAGTAATCTCTTCTTTGAGATCAGATATTTTTCTTTGCAGTTCTGATATAATATCTCTTGGTTCTGAGGCCATTTCAGGTTCATCAGAGGTTCCTGTAAAACCAATCTCATCAGAAGTTCCTGTAAAACCAGTCTCATCTGAAGTTCCAATAAAATCTGTTTCGTCAGAAGTTTCATAGAGTAATTTTTCTAGTAGTATATCTCGTTTTGTAAGCATGTTATTTTTCCCTAGGAAGTAAAATGGCAATAGTGCGCTGTAAAGCTAAAATAGCAGTTACAATACTAGTTTTTTCTCTGTTAGTTTGCAGCGTTCTTAAATGGTGTTCATCATAATAAGCTATTAATGACTCTAAAGACTTAATCAGTGTTAGCACTGATGTAGATTGCCCACCATCTACGGAATCATCAACTTGCTGTGATTTTATTAAACCACTTAGTTGTTTTAAAGTTGATATAGAAACTATGCTGGTGCTTAATTCCTTAGCATAAAGTTTAATTTTAGGACTAGTTTCCTGTAAGATTGAAGAGACTGCACTATCCGGCTCACTGTTAGCCTTGTAGTTAAGGATAGTATCTTCATCAGCCTCAAAGTCATCACCAGAATCAGAAAAGCCCGGTGATGTTGCAGTTATGTATTGACCAGGATTATTTGGATCTTCAATTAGATCGTCTAGATTAGCTTGAACAAGTTTATGTTTAGCTTGTAAGTCACGGTCTACTTCAGTATTTATTTTCTCAGCAGCTAATTCATCTGCCATACGGGCAGCTTTATTTTTAGCTATCATTATTTGAGATTCTTTATCACTAATCTCTTTATCTTTAGATAAAGTTTTTACTGGTGGTTCACTTGGAGAACTAGTAGCTGGAATTTTCCATATTGCTTCAACTAAGAAATCCAATGGATCTGTAGTATGCTTAGAACTCATTAATCCTCCGGCTCGGACCGCTGGTTAAATTCATCAACTAAATTCTTATACCATTCAAGCAAATATGCTCTTGCTTCTGGAGGGACATCACTAGATTTTGACTGCTCTTCTACCCATCCAATAAGGGCCTTTAAATCTTCAGTTGATAAATGTTTGTGGTCACCTTTAAAGTGCTTACTAGATTCTTTAGGCACATCTATTTCAGCAGTTTTAGAGATTTCGGGTAATTGTAATGTAGTTCCTTCTGGGGTTTCAGCTTCAGCAGAAATTTCTGGTAGCATTTTTTCAGGGACTGCAAGTATGGTTACGCCTTGTTCAAAATCAAATGGTGAAGTAGTTTCACCCTGAATAGAAGATAGGTCACCAAATTTCTCAAACAATGTTTTAAGACTCATGAATGTATTCCTTTATATTTAGTTCTAATTATATTGTAAAATCTTGAAAAATATAGTAATATAAGTGCTTGATAAATGCTTTCCAAATTATGTCATATTGCCAAATTTTGCTTTTTAGCTCATAAAAACAATCATAATAGTAATAAAAACAATCGCTTGTTTTTACCAGGTCTAGTAGTTCACTCGATATACTTAATTTATTAAATACGGTATTTTTGTTTTTATAAGCACTCAATAGTTGTCTGGCAGCATCTTTTGCATAGCACTGAATTTCTTCATATGAACTAAAATATAGTATATCATTATTATACTGCTTATATGCCAACCTAGTATCCTTGGCTAAAAGCTTAGATTCTATGATAGTTAGTATATTTCCTTTAGAATTATCTAAGTTGTCACCTAATTTTTTATATACTTTGATATATTGAATTACATGCAGTATTTCATGAAAAAACACATCAGTTAAAATCAAACTAAAATCCCATAAGCTTTTTTTGTACAAAGTTCTAATGTTATTATTAAAATTTAGTACAATTTTTACTTCAGGCAAAGAACCATCAAAAGTTAAAAAATCTGCCCCACCGGAATTTCCCTTTGGGGCAAATGTGCAAAACGTAAAATCAATGTCTAATTTATCAATGCTTTCTTGATCAAAGACTCTAGTAAGAATTTGTTTTGCCTTGTTCAATAATGGGTCTTCAATAATTCTTCTAAAATCCAATATCTGTTTTTGATACAGCTTTCTATTATCTTTAATAGCTAATACCGCCGCAGAATATATAAATGTAAATACAGATTTGTGATCGGTTAAGCTATTATATTGCATATAATTTAATTAATTATATAGGCAACGTATGATAACAACTACTACAAACACCTTCTTCTATTCTGGTATAAGCTTTCCGCCACGTAAACAAGGAAATGTTGGATTTTGGGCAACTGCTACAGATCAAGAACTAATTCGAGAAAGTATTTACGCCTTGTTAAATACACGCAAGGGTGAAATGCCAATGTCTGATTTTGGTACATCAATGGATTCAAGCTTATTTGATGCGGCAAACCAAGCTATGATGGGTGTTTTATGTCAACAGATTAAACAAGATATTCAAAATTGGGAACCCCGTGTTACAGTAAACACTATTTCAGCATATTCATATGAAAACATTTTAATGTTCAACATAGAATTAGCTTTAGTTCTTACGGGACAGCAATTTTCTATTCAAGTGCCATTTAATCAGTAGAAAGCAATACCCTGCACACGATATATAGTGTGAGGATTGCTATGAAGATCATACTATGTTCAGATTTCCATCTTGCTTTTTCACAACAGTTCGACCGAATAAATATTAATGGGCTTAGTTGTAGACTGCAAGAAATTTTAGACTCTATAAAATGGGCAGCTGACTTAGGTAAGCAAAAAAAAGCTGCATATTTTTTTGGATTAGGTGATATTTTTGACAAAGCGGAAAAGTTACCTACAAAAGAAGGATTAGCAATACAAGATATTTTTAAATATATAGCTACTTTATATAAAAACAAGTGTGGCCTCTTAACGGGAAATCATGACAAGATTTCAGATGCTGTAAGCATCCTTGATTTGTTTAGTCAAAATATACAAATATTTAACCAATTTACTGTAATAGATACAGATGATGCAAGATTATTTTTTGTCCCTTATCTAAGAGAGCCTGAAGACTTTTATTCTGTTATGACCAATATTCAAAACAATTTTGATACTCCTGGTAAGAAATATCTATTTGGCCATTTTTGGGATTTGAGCGTTATGGGTGTTGATGCTGAAGCAATAGATGTTACTAAGTTTAATGTGTCTTTTTTCGATAGAATTTTTTGTGGCCATTATCATGCACCAACGCAAGACCTTACAAATAGAATAATTTATGTTGGCACATTACTGAATAAAAAGTTTAATGAAACCGGCCCCAAAGGCTGCTGGATTTTAGATCTAGAAAAAAATAAACTAGAGTTTCATAAGAATCCGCACTCCCCAGAATTCTACTCAATAGAAGATTCAACTTTATTACATGATAATAGTATTGTTCAAACCAATGCCTATTATAGAGCATATTGTGATGCAGATACCGTGACAGAAGTATCTCGTATTTTATCTGCATGTAAGGGATATGAAATACTATCTAAAAAGGATTCTTTAAGTCAAACACAAAATATATCTATTGATTCTGTAGATAAAAAGAATAATCAAACATTAAAAGAATATGTATTAGCAAATTGTGATATATTTGTACCTGATGGTATAACTAAAGATGAATTCAAAGTACGCGGATCTGAATTATTATCTGACTTATAAGAGATACTATGAGTAACTATACTATAAAAAAATTAACCTTAGAAAATTTTGTGGTGTTTGTTAATAAAACTGAAATTAATTTTTCAAAATCTAGTATTAATCAAATAGATGCTACATTTAAAAATAATGAGCTGCAGAGCAATGGCGCCGGGAAATCTCTTATAATATGCGGTATTTCCATGGCTCTCTTTGGAAAGGGCCTACGGTTTAACTATTTGTCTGACTATATTGCTCCTACTAATCCAATTGGAGGAATATATGTAGGTCTTGAGTTAGAGGATGAAAATAACAACATACTTAAGATAGAACGCTGGCGGCGTCCAAATAGTGATATAAATAAA
This sequence comes from Bacillota bacterium, assembly GCA_021780795.1. The sequence continues at coordinate 5,636 of JAJXYA010000452.1, forward strand.
GCAAAAGTATGGCTAAATAATCTGCACATATCAAAAGATGCTACTATATCAAAAATAGATGAACTAATAAGTTCTTACATTGGTATATCACATTCTAACTTTTTATCATGTGTATTTTCTGTAGAGCTTCGTGGATTTTTAAAACTAAGACCGGCTGAACGGTTTGAGGTATTGGAAAATGCCTTAGCAGTAAAAAAGTTAGATTCTATCATTAAAAAACTTAATAATTCTCTACGGCTATCAGAAGATAAACTAACAAATTTAAACAGGGTTTTATCAGATAAACTAAATGCCTATGGGCACGAATTAGCTAAATTTGAGATATACTCAGCAAATACAGAAATCATCCTGCACTCAATACAGGAGCAGGAAAAAGAATTAGCTAATTTGTATTCTTTAGAAACATCTCTCAATAAAAAGAAAAATTCAGTTATTTCTGGATTAAATGAAACTTCCTCGTTATTAACAGAAAGACAAGAACTTTATCAAAACATTGTTTTTAATTTAAAAGAGCATGAAACCAATATAAACAAACTAAAAACAAAGTTATCCACTATTTCATTAGCCTTAAAATCTGATACTTCTGGAACATTTGAATGTTCTGTATGTCAGTCTAAGTTAAATTCTGAATCAGAAACATCTATAAAATCACATTATAAAGACGAAATTGTTCAAATAAATACACTTGTGTCTTCAATTTTACCAAAAAAGCAAACTTTAGAATCCCAAATAGCAAAAATTAAACTAGCTAAGCAAACTCTAGAATCTAAACTATTAGTAATTAACAACGATTTAAGTGTATGCAACTCTTCAGCTATTGCAATTGAAAAGGTAATTGCAATGTCTAAAAATAATTTGCAGTCTAGTAAGTCAGATGTTAATGAAATTTTATTGGCTGCTTTAAAGTC
>JAJXYA010000450.1 GCA_021780795.1 Bacillota bacterium
TTGTGCGAGATTAATTAGGTTTATTATTGAAGACCATGCTTTCACTCCTCATTTCTAGATTTAAAGCATGATTCTCCATATATAAATACTATATGAGGTGATTCATAAATTGGTGAAAGTTCATTAATTTTTTTCAAGCAAAAAAACAAGGGCCATATAGCCCTTGCAAAGAAAAAATAAATTATTTTTTAAATATACCAAAAGGTTTTCCAACGGGTAAAAATACTCTTCCAAAATGAGGATTTAAAACTGCAGCAGCAGAACCATAGAAAGAAAATACTGCGATTAACAATTCAGAATATGCTGCTAAGTAATGTGAAAACTCAGTCATAATTCCAAAAGTAGTAAGTGACAACCCTAAAAATAGAAAATCAATTAATACGAAAATTGAAAATAGCACTTTGTGCGTTTCTGCAGCACCTATAGTCATAAATAATGAGAAAATTAAATATCCTACATAAGCAAAAGCTAATTGCTTTGGATCTACAGTTGAAGCTAATGCTTTACCAAAAACACCTGCTTTAATTAACCATGAAGCTCCAACAGCCATCCAAAAGAATGCAAAGCCACCAAAAGCTGTGGTTCCAAAAACATTGTTACGTTTTGAATCATTGATACATGCAAATAATTGAGCAAATCCACCTAAGAATATTGCCCATGGAAGTATAAAAGATACTCCTTCTGTAAGCCCGAGTTTCTGTGAAGATGCCACAAGCGTTACCATTGCAAGTCCGAATAGTCCTAATGCAGATGGATCTGCATTTGTTATTTTTACATTTTGTGTTTCGTTTGTAATCATAATAGCCTCCTTGTTTTTCTCTGAGTCTGATAACAATTATTAGTTGTTAATCTCCTAAAAAATAATAATTCCTATATGAAAATAACAGAAAAAAATCACATTGTCAAATGTTTTGTAGAATTTTGTAGGCATATTATTTTTAAAATATCAGTTATATTTATTATCTTTTAAATTAATTTACTATGACTTCTTAATCTGGTAGTAAAATAAATCTTAAAATAAATAATGCTGCAAGTACATATACTATTGGATGAACTTCTTTCTGTCTTCCTGTACTAACCTTAACTATGGGATAAAATATTATTCCTGCTGCTATTCCATTAGCTATACTATAACTAAAAGGCATTATAGCGATAGTAAAAAAGGCTGGAAGTGCTTCTGTAAAATCATCAAAATCTAGTTTAGTAACTGCACCCATCATAAGGACTCCTACCATTATAAGTGCAGGTGCAGTTGCTTCTGGCGGAACTATTCCAACTATACCAGCAAAGAATAAAGAGAATAGGAATAAAATACCTACCACACAAGAAGTTAACCCCGTTCTTCCTCCTTCAGCTATGCCTGCTGTAGATTCAACATAAGTAGCCATAGTAGGTGTACCAATACATGCACTTATAGTTGTGCCAATAGCATCTGAAAGCAGTGCTTTTCTCATATTTCGAACCTTTCCATTTTCATCTATCATCTGAGCCTTTTCTGCCGTTCCAACTAAAGTACCAATTGTATCAAATAAGTCTACTAAACTAAAAGTAATAACCACCATAATTACGCTAGTTACTGCTCCAATAATACCTGCTCCTCCCGTTCCTAAAAGGCCCTTAAAGTCAAAAGCCATAAAGGTTGGAGCAATGGAAGGTGGCGTACTTAATAATTTTATTCCCTCTAAATTTGTTATACCCATAGGTATTCCAATTATTGTAGTTGCAATTATTCCAATGAGCATGGCCCCTCTTACTTTTCTAGCCATTAAAACAGCCGTTATGGTTATACCAATAATTGTAAGAACCGCATGAAGATTTGTGAATTTACCAAAGCTTATAAGAGTGCCTGGGTTCGAAACAACTATGCTTCCAGTTTTTAAACCTATCAATGCAATAAACAATCCTATTCCACCAGCAATAGCTGTCTTAAGACTTTCTGGTAATGCATCTACTATTTTTTCACGTATTGAAGTAACTGTGATTATTATAAATAAAATTCCAGAAATAAATACAGCAGCTAAAGCCTGATTCCAGGTATATCCCAGTGTTAAGCATACGCTATATGTAAAAAAGGCACATAATCCCATGCCTGGCGCTATTGCAAAAGGTAAATTTGCATAGGCACCCATTAAAATGGTACCAATTCCGGAGCCTACACATATTGCTGTAAAAATTGCTCCTACTACTGGATCATTTGTTGCTGTAAACGCTGCGGCACCATCACCCTTTACTCCAGGAAGATTCATACCGCTAAACTTCAAAATATTAGGGATTACTAATATAGTATATGCCATAGTAATGAAGGTAGTAAAACCTGCTAATAATTCCGTCCTAACATTTGAATTATTTTCTTTCAGTTTAAAAAATGATTGTAAAAATGATTTCATGTCATTTCCTCCTATGTAATATATAATTTGGGAATTTATAAATTCCTATTAAACAAAAAAAATTCTGCCCATGGATAGGATTAATCCATGGGCAGAATTTTAATAAAATCTTTTCTTATAGGATTAATCCATAGTCAGAAGGTTAATGGCCTTCCAGTAGAAACTCTTGAACCGTATCATCAAGATTATATGGATTACTATTATTCATTTTTTTAACATGTTAACACCTATTTCTACAAAAGTCAACATTTTTTTCACCTATCCACTGAAAGTGCAACATCCTAGATGATGATTTAATATAATAAATTATAATACATCGCTAAAAAAGCACACTCAAAGTTTAAATGAATGTGCCAAAACATTATAATTTCTACAGTTTTATAGTCCAAAAATCACTTCTACATCTTTTGAACATTAATAGCCTCTGGTCCTTTAGGTTTATTTACTACATCAAATTGTACTTCTTCCCCCTCATGTAAATCCTTCCTTGGTCCTTCTTCTTTTATTGCTAAATGGTGAACAAATACGTCTGCACCCTCTTGAGCGGATATAAATCCATATCCTCTTTCAACATCATACCACTTTACTATACCTGTTTGCATATATTTTCCTCCTTGTCATTTTCTCAAGTACTAAACAATCCAAAGTTTAAATATAGTATTAGCTATAAATGTCTAACTAATACTTTTAATATGCATAAACTCTGTACTTGATCAATATAATTATGAATAGTAATTTAAAGAAGGGAAATAAATGAAAAAACAAAACTCATTGTTTGGTATTTTCTTGATGTTTATAGGCTCAGTTCTTCTAGCTGACCAAATATATGACATTAACTTTTTAAGTTTTTCTAATTTTTGGCCTCTTTTTATTCTAGTTCCAGGTGTTTTACTTGAAATAAGTTTTTTTTCTTTAAAAAAAGAACCCGCCATATTAGTTCTTGGTGGGCTTTTCACCACTACAGGTTTACTATTCATTTTTGAAAATTCTACAAACTGGCAACACTCAACTGAAACCTGGCCAATTTATACCTTCGGCCTAGCAATAGGATTATTTCAATATTATTTATTTTCAAAGAAGAATAAAACCTTACTATTCTTTATATTTTTGCTAGCCTTTATTTCTGTATTTTCTTTTGCAATAAATTTCTTAGGAAATATTTATACTTGGCTTACTTATGGATTATTGCTTCCTTGCTTAATTATTGTGCTAGGCATATATGTGTTCTTAAAAAATATATTCAGTTAACGATTAAATCATATAATATATAAAAAGATAATCCTAGCAAAAAATTTTTTTTGCTAGGATTATCTATATAAATCATAGTGAAATGTTGTAAAAGATATTGGCTAGGATGGCAGGATTCGAACCTGCGAATGCCAGAGTCAGAGTCTAGTGCCTTACCGCTTGGCGACATCCCAATAAAAAATCAAATGGTGACTCCTAGGGGAATCGAACCCCTGATACCACCGTGAGAGGGTGGTGTCTTGACCGCTTGACCAAGGAGCCTTATTAGTTATTGTCACTACGAAATATATTATATTGCATTATGTAATATAAGTCCAATAGATATATTAAATAGATAATTGATTAATTATTGTTAATTCAAATCCAAATAATACCTCGAACTTTCTTTGTACTACTATATGTTGATTTTCCTCTAATTATAACTCTATTTTACCTACTTCATTTTTATATCTATATCAAAGCGCAAATAGTATGCATTCGTGCCTTTTATAAGTTATTAACCTATTTAAAATTCTATAGTTTTATATTTAATAAAAAGATAGGGTATACAGCTTCGCTGCATACCCTATCTAATTAAAATTATAAATTTCTTTCGTATTGTTCTACCATTCTTTTAACCATTTCTCCACCAACTGAACCACATTGTCTTGATGTCAAGTCACCATTGTAGTCTGTAAAGCTTACTCCTAACTGATTTGCAGTTTCCATTTTAAATTTGTTTAATCCTGCTTTTGCTTCTGGTACTAAACTTCTATATGCCATACTATGTGCCTCCTTTGTATTTGTTTGTCTTTTTGTTGTACTAATATAATGCACATATTTAATGTATTTTATAACAGTGTTTTGGTGGTAATTTTGGTAAAAAAAGTATAACAATTGACTGCTACACTTTTAAATACTATTCCATATAATAATCGTTGAAGTTATCTTTTATTTTATATGTTTTTCAAGATATTGTTAATATTCTCACTGACCTTTATTCTATTCTCGTATACCCATTCTTCGTCAAAACTCAATTTAAATACTTTTGAAAAGGAATAATAAAGATTTATTTTTTGATAGTAAAGCTCTAATTCATAAAGGTCTTCTAAAGGGCACTGTGGTTTTGAGATAACCTCTCTTTTAGCTAGGAATAATTCATCCACATAGTTTAAAAATGCATTCATCATCTTATCATTAGATACATCAAAAGGGATTTTTAGCAGTCTCCACTGAATTTTTTCCTCCAATTTATAACGCCTTAAATTATCTAATACCACCAAATATTCGCTAATATCCATTTTTCTATAAAAAGGCATTTTTTCTTCTTTTGTACTCCATAATGCTAATTTCTCTCTAAGTGAAAGACTACTGATTTCTAATATAGCTTCACTTGGCCCTAAAACTGCCTCTTCTATAATTGCATCACTAGTCTCTAAACTCTCTTTTATAAAATCTTGAGTATTACCATAAGATGCTACATAGCCAACCTCATATATCCCCTTTCTGCCTGCTCTTCCTGCTATCTGTTTCACTTCTTGAGAAGTTAAATATCTTATATCATTACCATCAAACTTTTTAATATCCATAAATATTATTCTTTTTATAGGAAGATTTACTCCCATACCTATGGCATCTGTGGATATTAGAATTGTACTTTCCTTGTTAATAAACTGAGTGTACTGCTTTTTTCTTACTTCTGGTGGTAAATCTCCATAGATTATACTTGCTTTTATACCTAGATTTGAGTAATGATAAGCTAATTCTAACACTTTCTTTTTGGAGAATGTAACCAGTGCATCGCCCTCGTAAGTATCCTGATATGCAAAAGATTTATCTTCCATTACAAGAGGGACATTTCTCTTATACTCTATAATTTCATACTCCTCTCCGCAATCTTCTATTATTTCAACAATCAATTCTTTTGCATTCGTTGCACCACAAATATGTATCTCCTTACTTTTTAATCCTAAAATAGCTCTTGTCCAAGCAGCTCCCCTTTGGTCATTATCTATCATTTGAATTTCGTCTATAATACCTACTTCATACTGCTCACTTATATCTAATTTTTCTATAGTGCAGCAGACATGAGCTGCTTCTTCAATGTTTATTTCTTCTTCTCCAGTAGCAAGATTACATTTTATACCTTCTCTATTTAGTTTTTCAAAATTTTCAAGTGCTAATATTCTTAAAGGAGAAAGATAAATTCCATTACTTGCTTCTTTAAGTCGCACCATGGCATTATAGGTTTTCCCTGTATTGGTTTCACCTAAGTGAAGATAAAATTTTCTCTTGAATTTTCTTGATTCTTCATATTCATTTTTAGGATTAGAGGGAAATACCCTCTCAAACTCATTAGATATAATCTCTGGAATATGCTCTGTTATTAGCACACTTATAATCCCTGACTTTAAATAGCTTTCACCTTTATTCTTTAAGATACTCTCAAAATTAAAATTTGTATTATTTTTCTTATTATAGTCCTCAACAAGCCTTATTGATATATACTCTAATAGTTCTGAATAATTTTCATAAACTCTTTTATAGTCTTTGAAATTCTCTTTCTTAAACTCCTTTAATTCCTTTAGTTTCTTTCTTACTGCAGCTTCATGTTCCCATAGTGCATTTGACTTAGTATGCTTTACTATTTCCTGGATCTGAGCAAACTGACTTTTTACTTTTTTAAAATTCCGGTCTAGTGCTCCCTTTTTCATTTTATTTCCTCCAATATTGAGTTGATAGGAACTTGAAAATAAAGAATCAGTCAAAATGTGTGTGATATTGACTTGTTATTTATTTTCATGTGACTTATTATTATATTTTCTCACAAGA
>JAJXYA010000170.1 GCA_021780795.1 Bacillota bacterium
GATAATTAGTGAAATTTATAAATTACAAGATAATGGATTTTCACTATGCCTTGAGAATAACATTAAAAAATTATGGGCAAATGAAGTAAAAGTAGAAATAGATATTGAAATTAGTAATTTTAAAAATAAAATCTTTGAAAATGGATACAATAAAAAAAGTGATTTGGTTAACACTATATTTATGGAACTAGAAGATACTAATCAGAATTTTGTTTATATTTATATATTTGAAGATGAATTAGGCGAAAGTCTACTTATTACTAATAATGAAGCCATGTCTGACGAAATAAGCTGGATGGATGAGTGGCAACAGATAGATATAACAATAGATGATTTAAGAATTTATAGATGTGCTTTTGATAATAATATAGCTTATAGATTAATATTCTAAGAAATTAGAATATATTTAATATATTAAAATTAAACAAAATAGAAAATGCGCTAAGGTAAGGTGAAATATATGTTTATTGATACAGCCAAGATTTTTGTTAAATCAGGGGACGGTGGAAGTGGATCCGTTTCGTTTAGAAGAGAAAAATACATGCCACTAGGTGGACCAGATGGTGGAGATGGTGGAGACGGTGGAGATGTAATATTAATAGCTGATGGTAATATGACTACTCTTTTGGACTTTTCTTATGCTAGAAAGTTTATAGCAGAAAGTGGAGTCAGAGGGTCAGGTTCTAAGTGCTATGGAAAAGCTGGAGAAGATTTGTACGTTAAAGTTCCAATGGGCACAATTGTAAGAGATGTGGAAACAGACAAAATAATGTGTGATTTATCCCACGCAGGCGACAAATATGTAGTTTGTCGAGCAGGAAAAGGCGGAAAAGGTAATGTTAAGTTTTGTACGCCTACGAGGCAAGCTCCAAACTTTGCTGAGCCAGGAATGCCAGGAGAAGAGAGATGGATTAAGCTAGAACTTAAGCTTTTAGCTGATGTTGGACTCTTAGGATTTCCAAATGTAGGTAAGTCAAGCTTGCTTTCAGTGGTGTCAAAAGCAACCCCTAAAATTGCTAATTATCACTTTACAACTTTAAAACCAAGTTTAGGAGTAGTAAGTGTGAAAGGTGTACAGAGCTTTGTTATGGCTGATATACCAGGAATAATTGAAGGAGCGGCTGAGGGCGTAGGTCTTGGAATAGATTTTTTAAGACATATTGAAAGAACTAGAATGCTTATTCATGTAGTTGATATTTCAGGAATTGAAGGTAGAGATCCTGTAGAGGACTTTATAAAAATAAACGAAGAACTTAAAAAATATGATGTTAAACTGTGGGATAGACCGCAAATAGTAGCTGCAAATAAGAGTGATATGTTATTTGATGAGGAAGTCTTTGAAAACTTTAAGAAGAAATTAAATGGAATGGGATATGATGACAGTAAAATATTTAAAATATCTGCAGCTACAAGTCAAGGTGTAGAAGACTTGATGAAAGAAGCAGCTAGGATGTTAACTACTATTCCAGTTACTGAACTTGTGATAAGTGATGAAGACAAATTCATAGTAGAAGAAAAGAGATTTACTTACACTATTAATGTAAATGAAGAAGGAACTTTTGTTATTGAAGGAAGTTTTGTTGATAGATTACTAAATGCTGTTAATGTAAATGAACCGGATTCTCTTAAATATTTCCATAAAGTATTAAAGAACAAAGGAGTATTTGACGCACTAGTTGCAAAAGGAATTCAAGATGGGGATTTAGTAAGACTACAAAACTTTGAATTTGAATTCTTATTATAAAAGATAAGTATATTTAAATTTATCTTATAAGAATGTATACTTTACGCGGGGACAAATTTCATTTTAATAAAATATTTGTTCGTGAAAAGTATAAACTGCTGCGGAATTCACTTTATTGTTATGAAAAAATATGACCGTGAGCAGTATAACTAGGAGGATATTATGATTACAAGTAAGCAAAGAAGTTATTTAAGAACTCTTGCAAATCCGCTGCAACCTATATTTCAGGTTGGAAAAGCTGGGATAGAAGAAAATTTTTTAAAACAGGTAGAGGATGCACTAGAATCTAGAGAGATTATTAAAATTAAAGTTTTAAATAATAGTGGCATAACTGCTAGAGAAGCTTCAGATATAATCTGTGAGGCTATAAGCTGTGAAGGAATTCAAGCTATTGGAAATAAATGTGTATTGTATAAAAGGTCTTTAAAAAAGCCTAAAATTGAATTACCATAAAAGCATGTAATTTTACATGCTTTTTCCTCTATGTAAAATTATAACTTGTGCTACTATTTCCCAGGTTATATTAAAAAATAGGTTATCAACTTGCTAGTTAGGTATATTTTAATTTGCATTATTTTATTTCAGATGTTTTATTACAATATAGAGAGGTGTTACAGTGAAAAAGGCCATTTTTGGAGGAACTTTTGATCCAATCCACATAGGTCACGTACATATTGCCTATGAAGCATTATACAATTTACATTTGGACAAGATTTTATTCATGCCAGCAGGAAATCCACCGCATAAAATTAATAAAACAATTACAGATGCTCAAATTAGATATGATTTAGTTAAAAGCGCAATAGAGCACGAAACCCACTTTGAAATAAGTGATTATGAAATAAATAAAAAAGAAAATAGTTATACTTATGAGACAGTTGAACTTTTTAGTAAACTAGAGCATAATATAGAATGGTATTTTTTAATTGGTGTTGATAGCTTAATGGATCTAGATAATTGGAAAAATGTAGAACGTATATTAAATAGTTGTAAGTTGGTGGCTTATAATAGGGCGGGATTTACAATGGAAGAAGTGCTAAAGCAGAAGCATCATATAGAACAAAAATTAAATAAGAAAATAATTTTTCTTAATATGCCAATTATAGACATATCTTCAACTAATATTAGGAATAATATAAAAGAGGGCAAAAATGTTAATTATCTTCTTCCATGTGGTGTAGATGGAATTATTGATAGGCTTCAGCTATATAAATAGAAGCAAATAGTTGATATTTATTTTCTGTATAAGAACAATACTAGGAGGATTTAAATGTGGAATGAGAAAGAAATGCTTGATTATTTGCATATAAATTTAAAAGAAAGTAGATTAAGGCATAGCTTAAGTGTTAGTGAAACAGCAGTAGCACTAGCCACTAAATATGGAGAAGATATAGATAAAGCAAGAATTGCAGGTTTAGTACATGACTGTGTTAAGAATATGAAGGATGGGCAACTTATAGAGGTTGCTAGGCTCCATGGAATACAGCTAGATGAAATATACTTACAAAACCCATCAATTTTGCATGGCCTAGTAGGTAGTATAATAGCTAGAGAAGTTATGGGAATAGAAGATGAAGATATCTTAAGTGCTATTCGTTATCATACTACTGGTAGAAAAAACATGAGCATTTTAGAGAAGATAATTTATATTGCAGATTACATAGAGCCATTAAGGAAATTCAATGGCGTAGAGGAATTAAGAAGTTTAAGTGAGATGGATTTAGATGCAGCAGTAATACAGTCACTTGAAAATACCATAAAATATGTTATAATTCAAAAGCAACTATTGCATACAGATACAGTAGAAGCAAGAAATTATTTATTAAGCAAACATAGTAGGTGAGAGTATGAGGAGCAAGAAGAAGAAAAAAAAAATAGTGAATTATAAAAGATTTGCGGTTGTCACCGTTACTTTTCTAATGGTGGTTTTAGCATTAATTTTTGGATATTTTTATTTCTACTTATCTAGTTTTAGTAATAGTGCAGTAGATTTATCTAAAAAAGACTTAACATCAAAACTAGACGAGGAAGATGTAGAAAAAATCAAGAAGGACGGGAAATCTTGCAACATTCTGGTTATGGGAGTTGATATAGGTACGCCTGGTGCTACTAATGCTAATGACCCTAAACGGACAGATACGATGATATTAGCACATTATAATGCAGAAGACAAAAAAATCTATTTAGTTTCTATTCCACGAGATATCTTAATCAGGATAAATGGCAAAAACCAAAAAATTAATGCTGCACATGCTATTGGCGGTGTAAGTTATACAGTTGATGCAGTAGAAAAGTTATTGGGTATTCAAATTGACTACTACGGTAAAATTAACTATGAAGGCTTTAGACAAGTGATTGACGCTATTGGTGGCCTTAATATGGATATAACAAGGAGAATGGATTATGATGATCCTTCGCAGAATTTGAGCATTCATTTTAAAAAAGGTACAACAGTTCATTTGGATGGTAAAAAAGCTGAAGAATTTTTCAGGTGGAGAAAAAATAATGATGGTACTGGTCTAGAAGATGGTGACCTTGGTAGAATAGAAAACCAACATATATTTATTGGTAAAGTTATGGAGAAGATAAAAAGTCCTAGTATCGTAATTAAGATTCCTAATATTTTATCTGTGATTCAAAACTATGTAGAAACTAATATGGATGCTAAGGAAATACTTAAGTATGGGTACATATTTGCTACCATAGATAATGAAAAGCTTTCTATGGATACCCTTAAGGGTGAGGCAAAGTACATAGATGGTGTATCATATGTAGTATATGATGAAGCCCAAAACAAGGACATTATTTCAAAATTATATGATAGTAAAGTTCAGTATATAGATAAGTCAAAACTTAAAATAAAGGTACTTAACGGAACTAAAAAACCCGGACTCGCTAGTGATTTTTCAACATATATTTCAGAAAAAGGTTATAATAAGGCGGTAACAGAAAATGGTACTGCCACCAGTAAAACTAAGCTTTTAGTATACAGTAGTAATGAAGATTTAAAAGCTACGCTAAAAAAAGATTTTAAAATTGACAATATTGAATTCTTATCGTCAACACAGGAAAAATTTGATATAATAGTTTTATTAGGTAATGATCATGAATATATGCATTAATATTTTCAATCTATAATCTTATATAGTTAATAGGAGGAGAAAAAATGGAAAAACATATTATAAACACAAGTAATGCACCAGCAGCAATTGGACCATATTCTCAAGCAGTAAAAGTAGGAAATTTAGTATATACATCTGGGCAATTAGCAATAAATGCAACTACTGGTGAATTCATAAATGATGATATAAAAAAAGCTACAGCTCAGTCTTTAGAAAATGTAAAAGCTATATTAGAAGAAGCAGGTACAACTTTAGACAAGGTAGTGAAAACTTTAGTATTTTTAAAGGATATGAACGATTTTGCTGACATGAATGAAGTATATTCACAATATTTTAGCACAAATCCGCCAGCTAGATCTTGTGTTCAAGCGGGAAAACTTCCTAAGGATGCATTAGTAGAAATAGAAGTAATTGCTATAGTTGAATAATGCCTTATATAAGCCTCGGGTAATAACTCGAGGTTTTTATAGTGATTAATTAATGTCATTAATCATCACCGGTGGTGCTGAAATATTAACGACTTCAGAAGGAGATTTATAATCCCATTTAAGTTTTATCTTTATTAGAATAGGGAAAACTAACTTATATAAGTGGGAAACTTTCCTTCTGAAATGCCGTTAAAGGGGAAAATATAAAAAGTAAGAACAGTTAGAAAAGAGGTGTAGCATGACTAATAAATTAACCTACATGGTTGGGCCTAATATTGTCGACGTAAAGTTGAGGGATTATTTAAAGTATACGGAGAATTTATCTAGTAGATTTATAAAAAGCTCAGGACTTAGTGGAAAAATAAGTGTAAATAATAAAGTGGCTAAGTTAAATCATAGAATAAGTTCAAAGGATAAAATAGAAATTGATATGAAGAAAGATGAGCATCAAAACATTGAACCTGAGAAGATGGACTTAGATGTGGTATATGAGGATACAGACCTTATTGTTATAAATAAGAGACCAGGTATAGTGGTTCACCCTACTAGAAGCTATCCTCTCGGAACTCTTGCAAATGGAGTTTTATATTACTTTAAAGAAAGAGATGAAAAATGTATTGTTAGATTAGTAAGTAGACTCGACATGGATACTTCGGGACTTATAATAATTGCAAAAAATCAGTTTTCACATATGGCCTTAGCTAGGGACATGCAACGCAACGATATGCAGAGCAAAACTTTTGAGAAGAGTTATATGGCTGTTGTACATGGCAATATGAAAAATAAGTCAGGCACTATTGACATGCCTATTGGAAAACCTGATGAAGAAAGTATAAAAAGGGAAGTTTGTGAAGACGGACAAAGAAGTATAACTCATTATGAAGTTATTGATTCTTTTAAAAATGGTGATTTGGTAAAAGTGACTTTGGAAACTGGTAGAACGCATCAAATTCGTGTTCATTTAAGTCATATTGGGCATCCACTTTATGGAGATAACCTTTATGGAGTTTCTGAAAGCCATTATATTGATAGGCAGGCGCTGCACGCTTATAAACTAATTATTCCACATCCAAGAACTGGTGATGAACTTATACTTGAGTCAAAGCTTCCTCAGGATATGGA
>JAJXYA010000041.1 GCA_021780795.1 Bacillota bacterium
GAAATTGTTTAATTCATTTGGAATTGCAAAGGATTATGATGAAGCAGGATTATTAGGCATTAAAGGTGGAATGGAAACAGAGATGCCAGTTGGAGCTGCTTACAGAAACCTTGGAAAATATGTTGAAAGTGGAGAATTAGATATTGCTATAATAGATGAAGCTGTGCGAAGTGTCCTTACTTCTAAATTTGAGTTAGGATTGTTTGAACAACCATATGTAGATGAAGTGGTAGTGACAAATTCTATGACTAATGAAGTTAGTGTTAATGTTTCGAAAAAAGTAACTGAAGAATCAATTATTTTATTAAAAAATGAAGAGGAAATTTTACCATTAGATAAAAGCAAAAAAGTAGCTGTAATTGGACCACATGGAGGATTAATGCGACCTAGCATAAGTGGTTACACAGCAATGACTTACTATGAACTTATAGCTGCAATGAAGTCTGATACTAAGGACGAACCTACATTCCATGGAATTATGGATGAAAAGAAGAAAGAAGAAGCAAAGAAAGAAGACGATAATGTTTATGATTTTGGAGCTATGTCAGCTATATTACGTGGTGAATTTGACGCTGAGGTAATGTTAAAAGAAAAGTATGGTAGCTCAACTCTAGCAGAAGAATTAAAATCTAGAGTTCAAGTAAGTTATGCTAAGGGCTGCAACATTATGGGGAATGATACTAATGAGTTTGAAAATGCAATAAAAACTGCAAAAAATAGTGATGTTGTAATTATGGCCCTTGGTGGTAATTGCGGATGGACAAATTGTACTGGTGGTGAAGGGAAAGATCGTACCAACCTAGATTTACCAGGAGCTCAGCAACAACTTTTAGATGAAATAGCAAAAACAGGCAAAGATATAGTTCTTGTAATGTATGGACCAGGACAATATGCTCCTAAACTTTCTGATAATGTTAAGGCTGTCATAAATGCATGGCTTCCAGGTCCTTATGGTGGAAGTGCTATTGCAAAAGTTTTATGTGGTGAAATTAACCCTTCAGGAAAGCTTCCTATGACAATGCCAAGAAATGTGGGACAAGTACCTATATTCTATAATCACAAAACTGGCAGTGGATATACTGTAGTTCAAGAAAAAGGTGGAATAAATGATATAGAAATATTTGCTGGTGGCTATGTTGATTCAGAAAACACACCATTATTCCCATTTGGACACGGATTGAGTTATACAAAATTCGAAATTTCAAATGCAGCAGTGAAGGAAAAGGAATGCTCAACTGATTCAGTGATAACTATAAATTGTACTATTAAAAATGTTGGAAACAGAGCAGGTGCTGAAGTTGTACAATTATACTACAGAGATTGTGAAGCACATGTGACAAGACCGGTAAGACAATTAGTAGGATTTAAAAAGGTTTCATTAGAACCACAAGAAAGTATAGAATTATCATTTGAGTTGAGTACAGCTCAATTAGGATTTTATAATGAGGATATGGAATTTGTAGTTGAACCAGGTAATGCAGAATTAATGCTTGGAACTAGTTCAGCAGATATAGTATATAAAGAAAAAATCCAATTAACGGGAAAAAAAATTAATATAATGGGCAAAAGAACTTATACATGTCCAGTTTTAGTTAATAGTAATAAATAAGATAATATAGGCAATTATAAGTTTTATATTGTATTGTTACATATTATGAAGCTGGGTTTGAACTTATAAATAATACACAATATCTAGCATATATATTGACAGATGTTTCTCTCGGAATAAACATTTATTTAAGAAAAGAGGGTAAAGGATTATGAAAATTAATATTTGTACAAGTAATGCAGAAAAATTCTTAAATGAAAATATTGTAGAAGAACATATTAAAAAAGGAGCAATTATCCAAAAGGAATTATATGACGATAAAGATGATGATAAGGTTTTAGGATGGATTCATACTGATTCATCTGCAGTACAATTAGATAAAATAAAGGCTAAGGCAGAGGAAGTGAGGAAAAAAGCGGATGTTTTTGTAATTGTTGGTGTAGGAGGTTCTAACCAAGCAGCAAGAGCTATGATTGAAGCATTGCAAGAAGAAGATGGATCAAGAATTATTTATCTTGGTAATACATTATCACCACATTATATTAATAAGATGCTAAAGAAATTAGAAGAAAAAAGTGTTTATATAAATGTTATTGCAAAGAATTTTGAAACATTAGAACCAGGAAGTCATTTTCGTATATTAAGAAAATTCATGGAAAAGAGATATTCAAAAGAAGAAATGGCAGAACGTGTAATACTAACAGGAACTTATGGTTCTAGGTTAGAAGAAATTGCAAAAGAGAATGGTTATACGTTTCTATCGTTTCCTGTAGCTATCGGTGGAAGATACTCAGCGTTTTCTCCAGTTGGATTATTCCCAATAGCAGTTGCAGGTCTTGATGTTGATAAATTTTTAAAAGGAGTTTCAGAAGCGGAGGAGTTCTGCATAAAAAATCCAGATATTAATCCAGCAATTAGATATGCAGCAGTAAGGAATTTATTATACAATAAAAACTTTAATATTGAAATGTTGGTTGCATTTGAGCCACGGTACGCTTATTTTACAAAATGGTGGGTACAATTATTTGGAGAAAGTGAAGGAAAGAACAAAAAAGGTATTTTTCCATCAGCAGCAATTTATTCAGAAGATCTTCATTCAATTGGGCAATATATGCAGGATGGACGTCGTAATATTTTAGAAACTTTTTTAAAGGTAAAAAATCCACATGCAAGTTTAATTGTTAAAGAAGATAAGAAATTCCGAGATGGATTTGATTATCTTGATAATATGGATTTTGATCAAATTAATAAAGTAGCAGAAAAAGCTACTATTGACGCACATGCAAATGGTGGTGTTCCGTGTATTGAATTTGAAATAGAAGAAATTTCAGAAGAAACTTTCGGTTCATTATATTATATTTTCATGATAGCTTGTGCTATATCAGGAAAATTGATGGGAGAAAATCCTTTTGATCAAGAAGGTGTGGAAGAATATAAGAAAAGCATGTTTAAATTATTAGGAAAATAGTTAAATATATGGTACTAAATTATTTGAAGTACAAAAAAAGTATCGCGATAAGTGCCTTAAACGAAAATACAAAATAAGAAAAGGTTTATGAAAGGTAGGAGATAAGTATGCAATACATATTTCTCAATCTGAAAAGGTTTGATATTCCCAAAGAATTGGATGGGGTAAATAGTATAGCTCCAATAAAAGAATGGAGTAAATATATTATTGAGAACACACAAGAAAAACTAAAACAACTTAATGGAAACGATGTTGAGTTTGCAATGTTTTTTCCAGAGGCACATTTAATTGGTGCCGCAAATGCAAAAAATGAGAATAGTCCTATTAAAATAGGATGTCAAAGTGTGTTTAGAGATGATACAGCAGTAGGTGGAAATTTTGGTGCTTTTACTTCAAATAGAACTGCTAATTCTGTAAAAGCAATGGGATGTGATTATACCATCATAGGACATTGTGAAGAAAGAAGAGATAAACTAGGAATTATGCAGGAAGCGGGAGTAAGTGATACTGATGCAGTAAATCGTTTGCTTAATAAAGAAGTTATTTGTGCAATTAATTCAGGTTTAAAGGTATTATACTGTATTGGTGAGACTTCAGATGAACAAGAAAACTGGAAGGAAGTTTTAAGAAAACAATTTAAAATAGGTCTTGAAGGAGTAGATTTATCTAAGGTTGTTATAGCTTATGAGCCAGTATGGGCAATTGGTCCTGGAAAAACACCACCTTCAAAAGAATATATTCAAAAAATTGCAAACTTTATAAAGGAAGAAACAAATGGTTTACCAGTAGTTTATGGTGGTGGATTAAAATCGGATAATGCAAAAATGTTATCATCTATACATGAAATTGATGGTGGCTTAATTGCGCTTACAAGATTCAGTGGGGAGATAGGATTTTATCCTGATGAATATTTAGAAATTATTAATGAATACTTAGGCTGTCAATTAGATAAAAATAACAATTATATTAATTTAGTTAATTCGAGGAGGTAAAAATTTATGAAATTATCATTTGAATATGGTCAAGGTACAATGGAAGCTGATTTACCTGATAATACAGACGTATTTATTCCAGGAGAGACTGTTCCAGAACCGCCATTTATAAAAGAGGAAGATCTATATGAGGTTACTAAAAAATCAATTTTAAATCCTATTGGTATGGATCCTATATCAAAACTTGCAAAAAAAAGTTCTAAGGTTACTATCATATTTCCAGACAGAGTTAAGGGTGGAGAACAACCAACTTCGCACAGAAAAATTTCAATAAAAATTGTTCTTGAAGAACTTTATAAGACAGGTGTGGAAAAAGAAGATATTCTTTTAATATGTTCAAACGGTCTTCATAGAAAAAATACAAAGCAAGAGATTCATAATATTCTAGGTGAAGAAATATTTAATCAATTTTGGTACTCTCATCAAATTATTAATCACGATAGTGAAGATTATGATCATTTAGTTGATCTTGGGAAAACAAAACGTGGAGATCCAGTTTTAATGAACAAGTATGTATATGATTCAGATCTTGCTATTTTAATTGGCCACACACAAGGTAATCCATATGGAGGATATTCTGGTGGATATAAACATTGCTCGACTGGTATTACACATTGGAGGTCTATTGCTTCTCACCATGTTCCAGAAGTAATGCATCGCAAAGATTTCACACCGGTAAGCAAAAATTCATTAATGAGAACAAAGTTTGATGAAATCGGACAATATATGGAAGAATGTATGGGTAAGAAATTTTTCTGCTGTGATGCAGTTTTAGATACAAAATCTAGACAAATTGAAATTAACAGTGGTTATGCTAAAGAAATGCAGCCATTATCTTGGAAGACTGCAGATAAACGTACTTATGTACATTGGGCAGAGAAAAAATATGATGTAGTTGTATTTGGTATGCCACAATTTTTCCATTATGGTGATGGTATGGGTACTAATCCAATAATGATTATGCAGGCACTTTCAGCGCAAGTGATCAGACATAAGAGAATTCTTTCTCCTAACTGTGTATTTATTGTATCATCTATTTGTAACGGTTTCTTCCATGATGAGTTGTTCACAGGATATCGTGAAGTATATAATATGTTCCAAAAAGACTATATGAATGTTTTACCTGACATGGACAGATACGGTGAAATGTTTGCAACTAATAATGAATATATAAGAAATTATCGTTATGGAAATGGGTTCCATCCATTCCATGCATTTTCAATGATTAGCTGTGGGCACATTGCTGAAATGAATACTTCTGCAATTTATATTGTAGGTGCACAAGAACCAGGAATAGCTAGAAGCATGGGACTTAAAACTAGAGCAACTTTTGAAGAAGCTTTAAAAGATGCTAAGAAGAAATATGTTGGAGAAAATCCAAATGTTCTTGCATTACCATTAACATTTAAGACAGCTGCCGTTCATCTTTGCATGAAGAATGGTGAAAAAGGAAATTATGGTATAGATAGCTGTCATCAAAGCTAAGAACTTATTAAATATAAAAAATATAAATATAAAGTAAAGGATGGGGAGAATATGCCGCTAGTACCACTAAGACCTCTTTTAGAGGTTACTAATAAATATGGGTTTGCACAAGGTGCTTTTAATGTAAATACAGTTTCACAGGCTGAAGCAGTAATTGAGGTTTAAATGGCAGAAAGATATAAGAAAGCTGGAAGATAGACAGTTTTAAGGAGTTGTGAATATTTATGAAGCTAAATAATTGGACTAATTTAGATGAAGATAAAGTTATTAATTATATTAAAAATGTTCAAGGAAAAGTTGTACTTGGAATAGATGGATTTATTGATCAAGTGTGGCAAGTTGTTGAAACAAGAACGGTAGATAATAATTATGTACTTATTGATAAAATGAAAAAGTTTGGAGAAATAATAGTAAGCCGTGGCGAAGGTGGAATGGCGAATGAATTAATAAAAAAACGTCGAAGCTATGGAGGTTTTACAGCCAATACAGGAAGAGCAATAGGAATGCTTGATATGTCTACAATTATGATGGGGATGTATGGCAAAGAAGTAATGGATCCAATATTTAATGAATTTAAGGAAAGATGCACACTAATATCATTAGGTGATCCAGTAGTAAGTAATGTACTTGAATTTACTGATGGTAAAATAATGATGCCATATTTAAATGAACTTTTGAATTTTACTTGGAGTGATTTAGTTAATTTACTTGGAGATGAAAAGTTAAAAAAAATATTTGCAAATGCTGATATTGTATCATTAGGGTATTGGTCAAACATGCCTACATTTAATGAATTTATAACTAAACTCAATGAAAGTTATCTGATTGAAAAATCGCCGAAGAGAATGTTTTTTGATTTCGCTAATATCAAAAAGAGAAGTGTTGAAGCGATAAAGGAAACATTTGAAGTAT
>JAJXYA010000322.1 GCA_021780795.1 Bacillota bacterium
TAAGCGTAGGAAAATCCACCATCATTGTCAATTGTCCATTGTCAAATGTCAATTAATATATAATGCGTTTCACTTTTTATCTATTTAAGCTTAAGAGTTAGTGCGTAATATTATTTTATGCCTCATCTTTTTCTTTTTTCATTTTAATTTTATTTTTAATTTCTTCTCTTATTTTAGCACTCTTATAAAATTCCGCTCCAGTATCTAGCATATTATTACCTATTGCAGCCATTCTCAATTGCATTTTAGTCATTTTTTTGCTCATATAGGAATACTCCTTTTTAAATTATTATGTGAATTATATAATTTTTTATACTCAAAAATAGCACTTAGATTAACTTCTAAGTGCATGTCAATATTTAAGTCATATCCTATTTGCTAAGTTCTTCAATTTTTCTAGTTACTTCTGCTTCATGTTGTCTATATTGTTCTTCTGGTATTAAAGGTTTTAGAACCTTTAAACTATTCTGAAGCTCTGCAATTCTTAATCTTTTTTCACTTTCGCTCATAACTACCTCACTCTTTTTTTACAAAAATAATAAGTGTACGTATTGCTCTTGCAAATATATGGGACAATACTGTTCACGTTAACGGTATCATTTTATTACAATATAAATCATATGTCAATGACAAATTAAGACAAGTTTCTTTATTTTTTTGTACTTTTCGACTTTATGTTTTTCAGTACAAAAAACATAAAGATTTCTTTAAGACAATTCCTAAAGAAATCTTTAATAAAGTTAAAAATCTTTGAAAACAAATATTTTCAAAGATCTTAATTTTGGAGGCGCCACCCAGATTTGAACTGGGGATCAAGGTTTTGCAGACCTATGCCTTACCACTTGGCCATAGCGCCATTTGGAGCGGAAGACGAGATTCGAACTCGCGACGTTCACCTTGGCAAGGTGACGCTCTACCACTGAGCCACTCCCGCAAATATATGGTGGCCAATCCAGGAATCGAACCAGGGACACGAGGATTTTCAGTCCTCTGCTCTACCGACTGAGCTAACTGGCCTTAATAACTATAAAAATAAATTAAAATATATAAAATTGGCGACCTGGAAGGGGATCGAACCCTCGACCTCTGGCGTGACAGGCCAGCACTCTAACCATCTGAGCCACCAGGCCTAATTTCTATGGTGGGCACAACAGGGCTCGAACCTGTGACCCTCTGCTTGTAAGGCAGATGCTCTCCCAGCTGAGCTATGCGCCCATAGATTTTCAAGACAATTAATATTGTATAACGATTACTCCATTTTGTCAATATAATTATTGCAACTTTTTTATTTTTTTCTGATTCAAGATTATAATAACCAAAATCTTTCTATTGCTCTTCTTTACACAATATCTTAATATAATAATAAATAGGAAAATGGAGGATAATCATGTTTATTTTACTTATCATATTATTTTTATTAATGCTAATATTCATAAATATATATCCACTTTTATTTTATAAACCGCCTATAACCGAATTAAAACTAAAAAAATATGATACCATAATAATTTTAGGTTATCCTGCATTAAAGGATGGCAAACCCTCCCCAATTATGCTAGAAAGGGTTTATAAAGCTGTAGAGCTATTTAAAAGTGGTTATTCATTTAATATTATTTGCTCAGGAGGTAGTGCACATAATGAACATTGTGAGGCTACAATAATGGCTAATCTAGCAATAGCAAAAGGAGTTCCAACAGAAGCCATAATTATTGAGGATAACTCTCTTAATACTTATAGTAATATTTTTAACTGTTATGAAATAATAAAAAAAAGAAACTGGCATTCTGCCCTTGTAGTTACTTCTCCATGGCATCTAAAACGCTCCAGTTTCCTATTATCAAAATTTGATATTATATTTGCGTTAAAAGGCTCTGCTATTCCAAAACAGTTTTCAAAATTTGATATTTTACTCATATACTTTTTTGAAAACTACACTATGACTAAAAATAAAATATTGTTTCATTAACTATATTTAGTAAACTCTAATTGCTTTTATCGCCTATTTCCCTAATCCCCTTAACATCTTACCTATATCTTCATGAGTAAATTCATATACTTTATCACAAAAATTACATCTAAGTTCTTCTGATTTTCCATCCTCGTACAAACTCTTTAGTTCATCTTTACCAATGCTCATAAGTGCTCTTTCAACACGTTCCCTACTACAATCACATTTATATTTTGGTTTCATTTCACCTATTATTTTCAAATCCATTCCTTCGAAAATGAAATTTAAAATTTCTTCAATATTCATTCCGTCAGTCATTAATTTTGTTATAGACGGAATTTCCTCAAGCCTATATGTTATCAAATCGGCAGTAAGCTCATTATAGTCTGGCATCATTTGAATAATAAAGCCTCCTGCTGCCTTTATAGATAAATCAGTATCAACTAACACGCCTAGTCCAACTGCAGATGGAACTTGTTCTGAAGATGTAAAATAATAAGCCAAATCATCACCTATTTCACCAGTATAAATAGGTACTTGTCCAACATATGGCTCCTTTAGCCCTAAATCTCTAATTATAGTAAGACTTCCATCTTTACCGATTATTCCACTTACATCTAATTTACCAATTGCATTGGCAGGCAAATCAGCGTTAGGATTCCCTATATATCCTTTTACGCTAGCGTCGCTATGAGCTGTTACCACAACCCCCCTTGCTTCTTTGCCTCCATCTATTTTTAAAGTAAGTACATCTTTATCATTTTTCATCATTGCACCCATCAAGGAGCCTGCAGTAAGAAACCTTCCAAGTGCAGCCGCTGCTGTAGGTGCACATTTATGCATTTTTACACCTTCATTAACAAGCTCAGTAGTTGTTGCAGCAATAATTCTAACTTCATCATTCTTAGCTGTTGCAATTAATAATTTATCTTCCATTTTAGTTCTCCTCATCATTTTTTAAAACGTAAACAATTCTTTCTGTAGTATTTATGATTTCTTCTTTTTTGTAATTATTCATCTTTTGTACTATCTTCAAAGCTGAAGCATTTATAACCTCTTCTATTTCATCTTCTTTATAAGCTCTTTCTGAATGTTCTTCATCAAACCTTTCATAAAGGCCTTCTCTTTTTATAAAAAATGTTAAAAACATGTCCACAATATTATGTTCCAACTGATTTTGCCAAATGTAAACTACATCTTCATCATCGTAAGTAAATACATTGTTTCCTAAAATATTATTTAATTTATAATATGAATTTATATCAAAAATAAATATTCCATTGCTTTTCAAATGCTTTTTTACATTTATAAAGTAATTTTTAAGCTGGTTCTTATCAATAATATAGTTAGTAGAATCTAGTGCACAAGTAATCAAATCAAACTTTCTATTTAAATTTAAATCACATATGTTTTGACAAACTAACTTTGCCTTAATACCTTGTTTTCTTAGTTTATCATCAGCCTCAATAAGCATTTCCTCTGATAAATCCACACCCCAAACGTTTTGAAACTCTCCAGCTATTATTGAAGTTAAGTTACCCGTTCCACAAGCCAAATCTAAATAATCTAAAGTCTCTCCACCTTGCTCTTTAAATACATTTAAAATCACTTGTGACCACTCTTCATAGTTTATATCCGAATTAATAAGCTCATCATAAATATGAGCAAACTGATTATAACACTGCATATTGTACTCCCTCTAAAATAAGTTATCAAATTATATTATATTTAATATTTTAAAGTTGTGCAAGTCATACAATTGCATATATCAATCCCTATTTATTTTTAATATTTCCGAATTTTTAGGAATATTTAATTCTTTTTTTCTTTTTGTCATATTGCCCCCTATTCTACCCGTTTCTTCAGCAGTAAGTCCTCCCCAGCCTATTTTATCTACTTTCTCTTTTAAGCCAAGCTCCTCCGCAATTTCATACTTTATTTTTTCTCTCATTTCTTCCATAGGGTTTAATTTTGTATTTGACTTTAGCTTAGCTTTAATAATCTTTTTTAACGGTGTTTTACTCATAAAATTTTCCTCCATAAATGTTAGCCATTATAATACAACATTATATGAGTATTTTTTACAAAACCAATAATAATTATGTATTATTTTATATAAAAAAAGATGGTTACTATTTATTTAAGTAACCATCTTTTTAAGTCATGTTTTTAACCAAACTTTAGCTAAAAAAACAAAAACTATTGTATAAAATAAAATTGCAATTATTACTATTGGTAACACAATTTGAAAAGCTGCAATGATAAGCGCTAATAAATCATTTCCTTTTGCTTTATTACTGTCAGAATTTTTTTCAATCTTATTTTCTTCTTCTTTCATATACAAATCATCTATACAATATGACAAGCAACGAAATGATCTCCACCAACATTTCTAAATTCCGGAACTTCTTCTCTGCATATATCTTTAGCATAAGGACATCTAGTATTAAACTTGCATCCTTTTGGCGGATTAGCAGGGCTTGGCATATCACCTTTCAATATTATTCTATTTCTTTTCAAGGTAGGATCTGGTATTGGAACCGCAGATAAAAGTGCCTTCGTATATGGATGAAGAGGGTTATCATACATCTCATTTTTACTGCTGATTTCAACTAAATTTCCTAAATACATTACTCCAACTCTGTTACTAATATGTTTTACGATACTCAAATCATGAGAAATAAATAAATACGAAAATCCATTTTCTTGTTGTAAATCTCTTAAAAGATTTACAATTTGAGCTTGAATAGAAACATCAAGGGCAGAAACTGGCTCATCTGCCACAATAAATTCTGGATTTAAAATAAGTGCTCTTGCAATACCTATTCTTTGCCTCTGTCCACCTGAAAATTCATGAGGATATCTATTAATATGGTATGGTGCTAGTCCACATATTTGAAGTGTTTCTCGCACCTTATTATCAATTTCACTTTTAGAATAAAGCTTATGATCTTTTAAAGCTTCTCCAACCGTCTCGCCTACAGTCATTCTAGGATTTAGAGAACTATATGGATCTTGGAAAATAATCTGCATTTTAGTTCTTTCTTTTCTTAGTTCTTTCTTCTTTAATGCAAATATATCTCTACCTTTAAAAATAACTTCTCCAGAAGTTTTTTCCATAAGTCTTATTATTGTTCTTCCTGTGGTACTTTTTCCGCAGCCTGATTCTCCAACTAAACCTAAGGTTTCTCCTCTTTTTAGTTCAAAAGAAACTCCATCAACAGCTTTTACATCTCCAACTTTTCTTTGGAAAACACCATCTGTAATAGGAAAATACTTTTTTAAATTTTCTACTTTTAAAATAGTTTCCGACATTTATTCTTCCTCCTTGTTGTATAACCAACATGCAACTTTATGTCCATCTCTTCCATATTTTAAAGGTGGCTGCTTTTCTTTGCATATCTCCATTGCCTTATCACATCTTTCACAAAAATAACAACATTCAGGCATACCAATTGGGCTAGGAACTTGTCCTGGAATAGAATAAAGTCTTTCTTGTTCTTCTGTAATTATTGGTTTTGATTTTAACAAACCAATAGTATAAGGATGCATTGGATTGCTAAAAATCTCCAAAACATTTGCTTCTTCAATTACTTTTCCAGCATACATAACAACTACATAATCCGCCATTTCCGCAACTACTCCTAGGTCATGAGTGATAAGCATTATTGACATATTTAATTTTTCTTTTAAGTCCCTCATTATATCTAAAATTTGTGCTTGTATAGTAACATCTAGGGCAGTTGTAGGTTCATCAGCAATTAAAAGCTCAGGATTACAGGATATAGCCATAGCTATCATTGCTCTTTGTCTCATTCCTCCACTTAATTCGTGAGGATAGCTGTCTGCAATTTTTTCTGCTCTCGGTATTCCAACTATCTTTATCATTTCTATAGCCGCTTTTTTTGCTTCATCAGGCATCATACCTTTATGTAAAATTAATGATTCCTGAATTTGATTTCCTATTGTAAATACAGGATTTAGCGAAGACATCGGCTCTTGGAAAATCATTGATATTTTATTTCCTCGTATATCTCTTATCTCTTCATCGCTAAGCTCTAATATGTTTTTTCCCTTAAAATAAATCTCTCCTCCTACTATTTTTCCCGGTGGATTTGGAATTAATCTTAAAAGACTCATTGCTGTAATACTTTTACCACAGCCAGATTCACCAACTACACATACAGTTTCTTTTTCTTTAATTTTAAAGCTCACATCATTTACCGCTTTTACGATGCCCTCTTCCGTATAAAAATATGTCTTTAAATTTTTAAATTGTACTAAATCATTTTTCATTGGTATTCTCCTCAACGTTTTATCTTACTTAAGCATAATTCATATTGTATATTAAATGTTGGGCATACAATTTTTGTGAGCTAATCATTATATATAATATTAAATTTTGAGGAGTGAATATATGTCAAAAAGTTGGTATCCAGTAATAGA
>JAJXYA010000295.1 GCA_021780795.1 Bacillota bacterium
TACGCTGCTTTTTCACTATAAATTAAATATATCCTTTAGAACCTCATACCTCTCATGAGTAAGAAGAGCATCCTTATCTGTGTTTTTTAGCTTTACAACATAAGTCCATCTACCATAAGGATAAATTTTACAAATCATAGAAAGATTTATAATATAAGATTTGTGGCTTCGAAAGAATTGATTTTTATCTAATCTTTCTTCTAATTCACTTAATGCTTCGGAGGTAATATAGCTATTATCCACAGTATAAATAACCGTATTTCTATCTTCTCTTTGAACAATAACTATATCATTTGTATCTACAAAACTTATACCTTCTTTATTTTTAATTAGTATCTTATCTAATCCTTGCTCATGGCGGATTATTTTGTGCATTACCTCCTGATTTTCCTCACCATTTAATGTTTTAATACGATTTAAAGTTTGATAAATCCTATCTAGTTTAAAAGGTTTTACAAGATAATCAAAAGCATAAAGTTGAAAAGCTTCTGTCATATAAGTAGCATGTGCAGTAGCAAAAACTATGATTGTTTTAGGGTTTAAATCCATTATTCTTTTTGCACATTCTATTCCATTAAGCCTTGGCATCTCAACATCTAAAAATACAACTTGCGGCCTTGATTCTTCAACAAAGGAGAGAACAGCCTCCCCATCGGCTGCCTCTCCTATAAGTTTAAAACCTTCTACTTTTTCAATGGCTTTTTTCAAAACCATTCTCATGCCCTGTTCATCGTCTCCTATTATCACTT
This sequence comes from Bacillota bacterium, assembly GCA_021780795.1. The sequence goes on from JAJXYA010000295.1 coordinate 750, forward strand.
TAAATTCCAACAGTTATCACCGCTTCCTTCTTTTTGACTTTGGTTTACCAAATATTTCGGAATACACCATTGCTTGCACAATGTTTTCTTCATTGAAATCTAAATCTAAATATGATAATTCTTCTTTTCTCTCTACCTCTACCTTCAGAACTTCAGGCTTTTCCTTCTTAGTTGTAGTTGAGCAATTATATCTAGCATATTCCATTGATACTAATTTTCTGAGGTTCTCAGATTCCACATCTTTTGGTACGCCCTTGTCTCTAGATTTAAACATAACTTCTACTCCTCAATATTCTTGGGTGCATTATACATATTTTCTTGCTTTTTATTCTTACTAGCTTTAGAAATAGACTCTCTCATATTGGTATCTGCTATTACATTTTTCATATCATAATAATCCAAAACTCCTAGATTGCCGTCTCTTAATGCTGCTGCCATAGCTCTTGGAATTTCTGCTTCTGCTTCTACTACCGCTGCTCTCATTTCCTGCTCTCTTGCCACCGCCATTGCTCTTCTTTCTTCCGCCTTTGCCTGGGCTATATTTTTATCAGCTTCAGCTTGAAGTGTTTGAAGTTGTGCACCAATGTTTCTTCCAACATCTACGTCTGCAATATCTATAGATAATATTTCATAAGCAGTACCTGCATCTAGTCCTTTTGCAAGAACTGTTTTAGATATGGCATCTGGATTTTCTAAAACTTCTTTGTGAGAAGTTGCAGTACCTACTGTAGCTACAATACCTTCAGCAACCCTAGCAAGCACTGTTGCCTCTCCCGCTCCACCTATTAATCTATTTAAATTAGCTCTTACTGTTACCCTTGCCTTTGCTAAAAGCTCAATTCCATCCTTTGCAACTCCAGAAACATTTGGAGTTTCAATAACCCTCGGTGTTACACTCATTTTTACTGCTTCAAGTACATCTCTACCTGCAAGATCGATAGCTGCTGCCCTTTCAAAAGGCAAATCGAAACTTGCTCTATGAGATGCAATAAGTGCATTTACTACTGCATCAACATTTCCTCCAGCTAAATAGTGAGCCTCTAATTGATTTACACTTACTTCTACTCCACCCTTTGTTGCTTTTATTAGTGGTATCACAATCTTCTTAGGCGTAACCCTTCTTAACCTCATACCTATCAAATTGAAAAAACTAACCTTCACATTTGCAGCTAAGGCCGAAATCCATAATCCCACTGGCACAAAACTTAAAAACAAAGCTAAAATACATGCTATAACTCCTATAATAATAACTAGAGCAATAGTACTATCCATAATGTTACCCCCTTCTATTTTTTAATAATATTAATCAATATATTATTATTTACTTTGAGCGATTAATCCTACTTTTTATAAGTAATTTTACTTTCAGTGAGTACTCTTACAACAATCCTTCGTCCTTCTACTTTTATAATTTTCACCTTCGTATTCTGCGAAATAAATTCTCCTTCTGAAACTACATCCAATTTTATTCCATTAAACTCCGCAGTACCTGCGGGCCTTAAAATTGTTAATGCAACACCTTCTTGCCCTACAAAATATTCAAGGTCCTCCGCTCCGATGTATCCATTTTCCTTTTTTTGAGTTTCATGCAAAATAAGGATTTTTGAGAGACGTCCTTTTGTTACAGATTTCAAAACAAAATTAAGCGTTACTCCGAGTATTGCAATTATAATACCTAGGAGCACCAATACTTCAATAACGCTATTAGCAGTGAGTACTACCCCTGCAATAAGAAGTATTGCGCCTAAAATTCCTGGTATACCAAAGCCCGGATGAAACATCTCTACAATCACAAATATGAACCCAAATGCAAAACACATAATAGCAAGCCCGCTTATATTTGATAAAAAACTTATTAGCTCCATACCACCACCCCCTTGAAAATTTATATATTTACCTTATGACAATACAATACACCCTTAGTATTTTAAAAAGAATAGATAATCGTTAAACAATACATATGCTTGTCTAAAATGTCCTATTTACAGTATTATATTTTTTATCGAGGAATCCACCCCTCAAAAATAGTAGCCTCACTATCACTAAATATTTCAATATCTCCCTCGTATTTTTGGAGGATATCTTTTACAATATATAATCCCATACCTTCTCCTTGCTCTCCCTTTGTGGTGACTCCAGCGTCAAAAATTCTATTAATCCATTCTTCTCTAATCCTAGGGCCATTGTTTTTAATCCTAAATCTATAGGTCTTTAAATCCTCAGACAGTTCAATTTTAATAATTCTATTTTCTCCTCTCTCTTGAAGCGCATAAATAGCATTATCAATAATATTTCCAAGCACTCTGCAAAACTCCCAGGCTGGCACCTTTAAATCTTCTAGTGCAGAGGTTATTAAAATTTCTGTTTTAATTCCCCTTTTTTCTCCATAAAGTATTTTTGCTTGGAGCAGTGCATTTACCGCAGGATTTGAGGTCTTTAATACCTTGTTTATCCTTTGAATATCTTTAAATACCTTTTCAATGTATCCTGTGGCTTCAAAGTATTCTTCCATTTCCATTAAACTATACACTACTTGTAAATGGTTCATGAAATCATGCCTTTGGCCTCTAAGTGTTTTATTTAAATCTTCTAACTGTCCTAAAGTACTCTTTAACATACTGTATTCCATGTTATTCTCATTTAAAGAACTAATATCTTTAATAACAAAAAAACTGTTAATAACACCAAGAACTATTAATACATATATAATCAATTCCCCATTATTAAATTTTTCTTGAAAGTTCAGGAAGTTTTTATCGAAGTAATTATATATTACCACTCCTAAAATGGTGCTAACTTGAATTACATTTAAAAAAATCACTGTAACTATAGTTTTATTAACATTTAATTTTTTCTGCATATATTTCTAGCGCCTCCTATATTTTACACTTTATAGTTTATCAAATGTTTTACAATAAAGGAATATTTATTTACTTAGCATAGCTAAAAGATATGGGCTATAACTTTATTTTTAAAATATTATTAAAACCTTTATTATAAATATTTTATTTTATTTTTGGTTAAACTTCTTAGTAGATATAATAAGGAGGGAATACTATGTCAAAAATTAACTGTAGCGTTGAAAATTGCTCTCACAATAATGAAAACACCTGTTATGCTAACGTAATAAATGTTGGTGGGAAAAGTGCAAAAAAAGATTGTGACACTTGTTGTGCTTCTTTCTTAGATAATAAGCATTATGACCATCTTACAAGTAACATTAATGAAAAGGGTAATGAGTGCAGCGCAATTACCTGTAATGTGGGTACCTGCACTTATAACTCTAATAATCTCTGTAGTGCTGAGTCCATAGATGTTAGTGGCAAAGATGTTAATCTCTACTTAGAAACTAACTGTTCAACTTTTAAAACCACATAAGTAAATAATTTTTATAAAAAATATAGGGTTCCTAAGTATTACTACAAAGGAACCCTTTATCTTTATTTATCGAAATATCTTTCTAAAAGACCTTTAAAAGCCCTACCATGTCTTGCTTCATCTTTGCACATTTCATGTACTGTATCATGAATTGCATCAAGGTTTTTTTCTTTTGCAAGAGCTGCAAGCTTCTTCTTGCCAGCACAAGCTCCATATTCTGCCTCAACTCGGGCCTTTAAATTTTCTTTAGTATTAGGCTTTACAACTTCACCTAAAAGTTCTGCAAACTTAGCTGCATGCTCTGCTTCTTCAAAAGCAATTCTTTTGTATGCTTCAGCAACCTCAGGAAGTCCTTCTCTATCTGCCTGCCTTGACATTGCAAGATACATACCCACCTCTGTGCATTCACCTATAAAATTCGCTCTTAGGTCATTTATAATCTCACTATCAACATCAGTTGCCACACCAATTCTATGTTCATCTGCCCATACTAAATTGTCTTTTACCTCGTTAAACTTACTTGAATCAGCCTTACAAATTGGGCATACTTCAGGCGGCTGGTCTCCTTCATGAATATATCCACATACTGTGCAAACAAATCTTTTCATTTATAATCCTCCTACTACAAAATATACTTTTTCAATATAGTATTTTTCTTTTTTATATATTTTAGTCAAGGATTATAAAGATTTATCCATTTCTTAATTCTATTACTTCTTTTTCTGTGAGATAACGCCACGTACCGTTATCTATTGCATCAATTTTTATATTAATAATTCGAATTCGTTCGAGTCTCACAACTGTATATCCAAAGACCTTGCTCATTCTACGAATTTGTTTATTTAATCCCTGAGTGAGAATAATACGAAAAGTATCCTCACTTATTCTATTAACTTTACAAGGTCTCGTTTTAGCTCCCGAAATCTCCACGCCTTCAGACATCTCTTTCATAAAAATGTCATCAAAAGGCTTATTCAAAGTTACTATATATTCTTTTTCATGTTCATTTTCCGATTCTAAAATTTTATTTGCGAGTTCTCCATCATTTGTCATTAATATTAACCCTTGTGATGCCTTATCGAGCCTACCAACAGGGAAAATATATTCTGGATAGTTCATAAAACTAATTATATTGCTTTCCACGGTCTTTGCTGCAGTACACGTAATTCCTACTGGTTTATTTAATGCAATATAAATTTTATGCTTCAGTGAAATAGGCTCATCATCAATAAGAATATTATCTTCTTCTTCTACCCACTGCCCAGGCTCGCAAAGCTTCCCATTTACGATTATTCTATTTTCCACAATAAGTCTATTGGCTTCTGTTCTCGAACAAATCCCATAGTTGCTAAGAAGTTTATTTATTCTCATTTTAAACCCTTTATCCTTTCACTTGAAAATTCACCAAAATTGCTTAATTAAATTATATACATATATTATAAATAAAACAGGAATTATTGTGTTTTGCACTTATAATCCCTGTTGTATTCAACCTTATTCTTATTTTCTAAACTTAAAAATGATGTTATTCTTCTATAATATATGGAATTGTCACCAATGCTATATTACGCTTACTTAATAATACTGCTTTGATAAATATAGATGTTTGGTTATGAAGTAGTTGGAGCCACCATTTTTTAACTACAAATTGATGAATAACCACAGTAATTATAGTATCTGGTCCAAGCTTCTTCTCCATTTTATCTATGTGTCTTAATAAAGTAGTAGTTATAGTTCTATATGGTGATTCTTCAATCACAAGTGGTGTCTTTAATTTTGAAGCATCGTATTTAAATTTAAGTTTTTCAGTAGAATTTTCATCAATAGATACATGATATGCTTCTATGTCTCCACCTATAGTCTTAGCATAGTTAAGTGATTTTAAGAAAGCCTTATTAAACGTGTCTACTGGAATTATTACATAATTATTAATTTCTTTACGTTTTACTGGAAGCATACAAGCTTCTTTTTTTAATTGTTGTGCTACTTTATTATAGTGAGCTTTAACCCTATACATTACAAATACTATTACAGGTATTAATATACAAACAATCCATGCTCCATGACGGAATTTTGTTGCGCCTATGATAAAGGCCGTTCCGGCAGTAATTAACGCACCAGTACCATTGATAACTGCTTTATGAATCCATCCATCAGGTTTTAATTTTCTCCATCTTGTAAACATACCAAATTGCGATAAAGTAAATGAAATAAATACACCTATAGCATATAGTGGCAATAATAAATGAGTGCTT